>CAXMTQ010000234.1:273-3831 GCA_964196205.1 uncultured Desulfobacula sp. | reverse complement strand
TGGAAAAGAGGGATTGTCAGGCAGAGATTCCATTAAGATTTTTGATAGATTTTTTTCAAAATATGCAAAAGATGACCGCTTGATAAATATGCCTGATTTATGTACTTTCTTTGATAAACTCGATGATCAAACAAAGAAAATGATCCCCAAAGAATTTCTTGAATCCTTATTAAGAATGTATGATTACAGCATTTTGCAGCAGGTTAAAGAGTCATTATATTATTACAATGAAGATCAGAAGATATTAAAAATTATATTTCTGCTGTTATAAATGAGTTGGACTCGGTTGTGAAGTGTGTTTTTACTAAAGAAGAAATTCATGTAACTAAAGAATTGCTTGAAAGTATTGAGAATAGACTTTTATCTGAAAATATGGATTTAAAGAGAAGAGAGGAGATTCGCAACGATGTACTAAAAGAGTATACAACGAGAACCCTGACACATGAAATCATGATTGAAGAAAAAGAGATCACACAAACCAAACTTTTTAAATCCCTGCATGAAAGATATGTCCACAATCTTAAAAAAAGAGTGCTTGAGCCTTTTATTGAAAATGAAAATTTCAGAAATGCCATTAAAGATTTTGATACAAAAAAATTTAAATCCCATGATAGACGTATTAAAAAAGATGTGCAATTCCTGTTAGATAATCTTGTTGAAAAATTTGGATATACTACCCAGGGTGCCAATGAAGCCTGTATATATGTTATTGATAACGGGCTGGCCGATAAATTCAAATAAAATTATCTTGATTCTTTTTAAAATTTTTATTAAACCCATGGAGAAAATTTTAAAAGGAATACTCATCTTGGAATTTATTTTTAGATAAATATGTCTAACCATTTAATTAATCAAATCCAAAACTCAGACAATAGTGTCATTATCACCCCGACTGAGGGATCCCACAAAGCATATCTGACGTCTAAATTGTATAAATCCATGGATGTTTCCATTGTTGTTATTTTAAAAGATAGTAAAAAAGCTCTCAGTTTTTTGGAAGAATTAAAATTTTTTCTACCAAAAGATCATGACCAGCTTATTTTTTTCCCGGGATATAATATACTGCCTTTCAAATCTTTGGCATACCATAAAGCGACTTCTACCAGCAGGCTGGCAGCTTTAGCCAAAATCATGGAGACAGGTTCAAAACCTTTGATCATTGTAACCATTGTGCAGACAATTTTACAAAAACTTATTCCCAAAAAAGCGATGAATGGTTTTTCTGAGATTGTGATTGCCAATGAAGAAATTGACAGGGATGCGCTGATATTAAAACTTGAATATGGAGGATATACCAAAACTTCACTTGTTGAAGACCCTGGAGAATATTCCGTTCGGGGCGGTATCCTTGATATCTTTTCCCCTGGTGAAAAATATCCTGTCCGCATTGAGTTTTTCGGTGATCTTGTTGAATCCATGCGTTATTTCAACGTGTTTACCCAGAGAGGTATTAAAGAAATTTATGAAATAATCATTATCCCTGCAACTGAAGCAATAGTGACCAGGGATAATTTGCCCCATACACTTGGGCGTTTAAGACAAGCCGGTGTTGTTGCAGGGCTTGATGCAGAAAAAACCAGGAAATATGTTAATAAAATCCGGGAATTTGGAAGATTTCCCGGTATTGAAAGCATGTTGTCCATTGTTTATGAGGATCTTGACAGCTTTTTTGATTATCTTCCTGAAAATATTTTTTTTATACAGGATTCAATGGATGAACTTGAAGCAAGTGCATCAGACTTTCAAAATAGTGCGATCATGAATTATAAAACCACAGTATCTGAGAACAGGCTTTGTGTGCTCCCTTACTCCATCTATCTGAAATGGGATGAAATTAACTCAGCAATTGATTCACAAAAACATACATCATTTAAAACATTTGATGTGGCAGCAGGAGCTTTAAATTCCAAAAAGCCATCAACACTCTTGTTTGAGTATCAGGATAACAGTGATTTGTCTTTATCATTGAAACGTGAGGGTATCAGAGAAAATCCGTTAACTCCACTGGTTAACTGGTTTAATGACCATATTGATAATAAAAGAAGAGTGCTTTGCGTTTTAAGTCAGGATTCACAGGCTAAAAGACTACTGTCACTGCTGCAACCCTATGGTATTGAGCCAGTGGTCTGTACATCCTTTACCTCATGTATTGAACAAACACCCGGGATTTATTATCTTTTTGGAGATTTGTCATCAGGATTTGTCTTAAAAGACCAAAACCTTGCCCTGGTCATTGAAAATGAGATTTTTGGGAAAAAGCGAATACGCAGGCAGGCCCGGGCGAGAAGAGATTTAAAGACCGAGTTCATAACTCCCGAAGAGCTTAAAAATGGAGATATTGTCGTCCATTTTGAACATGGAGTGGGACAGTATGAAGGTTTGTGCAGTCTGAAATTAAATGGTGTATCCCAGGATTTCATCCTTATTTTGTATCAGGACAGTGATAAATTATATCTGCCAGTTGATCGTATTGAGATGATTGGCAAATATATAGGTGTGGACGGATATACACCTGTTCTTGATAAAATAGGTTCTAAAATCTGGATAAAATCAAAAGCCAAGGCAAAAGAGGAAGTTGAAAAACTTGCAGCAGATCTTTTAGAGCTTTATGCAAAAAGAAAAGTAAACAGGGGATTTTCATTCAGCAGACCGGATAATTATTATAATGATTTTGAAGCCGCTTTTATCCATGAAGAAACCCCTGATCAGTTAAAGGCGATTGATGATGTGCATCTTGATATGGAGTCTGATACTCCAATGGATCGCCTGGTCTGCGGCGATGTCGGGTATGGCAAAACTGAAGTGGCCATCAGGGCAGCATTTAAAGCTGTAAATGATGGTAAGCAGGTGGCTTTTGTAGTTCCAACCACCATATTGGCAGAGCAGCATCTTTCAACATTAAATGAGCGGTTTGCCAATTATCCTGTCAATATTGAATGTCTATCAAGGTTTCGATCAAAAAAAGAGCAGACAAACATACTGAAAAAAATGCATTCAGGCTTTGTGGATATTGTAATTGGAACCCACAGGCTTTTGCAGAAAGATATTGATTTTAAATCATTGGGGCTCTTGATTATTGATGAAGAACAGCGGTTTGGTGTAAAACATAAAGAGGTCCTTAAGAAAAAGCGCTCCAATGTGGATATCCTTGCTTTAACTGCAACTCCAATCCCGCGGACCCTTCATATGTCTTTGACAGGAATGAGAGATATAAGTATTATTACCACTCCGCCTGCTGACAGACAGCCTATTGTCTCCTATATTTCAGAATATGAAGAGACAATAGTAAAAGATGCCATTAAAAAAGAGATTTCACGAAAGGGACAGGTATTTTTTGTTCACAATAATATAAAAACCATATTTAAAATGGCAGAAACTCTGGAAAAACTTGTACCAAAAGCTAAAGTGGGAGTGGCACACGGGAGATTGTCTGAAGCCGATCTTGAAAAAATGATGTTCAAGTTTGTAAATTATGAAATTGATGTTCTTGTATGTACAACCATTATTGAATCAGGTCTTGATATCCCCTCTGCAAATACAATGATTATTAACAAGGCT
>CAXMTQ010000234.1:0-263 GCA_964196205.1 uncultured Desulfobacula sp. | reverse complement strand
GTTTATATCCCATGAAAACCAATTGACAAAGGATGCAAAAAAACGATTGTCTGCGTTAATGGAGCATAAAGATCTTGGTTCCGGATTTCAAATAGCCATGAAAGATCTGCAGATACGTGGTGCCGGTACTGCTCTTGGAGCATCACAATCAGGCCATATAGCAGCAGTTGGTTATGATATGTTTTTAAAATTGTTAGATAATGCAGTTAATGATCTCAAAGGTGAAGATGTTATTGAACCACTTGAGCCTGAAATCAATGCAT
>CAXMTQ010000233.1:0-3833 GCA_964196205.1 uncultured Desulfobacula sp. | reverse complement strand
ATTGAATACCGCAAAGACAAGCCTTTTGAAAAAATTGAAGACCTTATGAATGTAAAAGGATTTGGGGAAAAGAAATTTAATAACAATAAGGATTTGATCACAGTAAAAGGTGAATGATGTGCTAAGAAAAATTATTACCTGGTTAAATTTTATTTGCTTGAAATAAATCGAATTAGAGTTATTTTATTAAGCCATGCTGGTAGATTCAGCATGGCTTTTGTTTTTATATGAATACAATGGAGAATAAAAATTGGAAGATTTGAAAGAATATTCAAAAAAATCTTTTTGGATTATTACAATATTTATACTGTTCTTGACTGCCTGTGTGAATATTGGGATTTATCAGGCAATAAACTGGTTAAAAGTTGAATTTCATGGAGATGCTGGAAATGATGTCCTAATAAAGAACTTATCAATTTTCATGGAATATCTGCAATTAATATCCAACTATTTTTACACATGGGTGGTACCCTCTGTTTTAGGTCTCTTTTTATTGATTGGATGGATAATATGGATGATTCTAAAAAGTTCTACAGCAAAGATTTTTCTGGAGAGTCAAGTCAGTTTTCAAGATAATAAATTAAAAAACAAATCCAAAAAGGATTTTGTAGATCAAAGAATTGAACAAGAGAGAAAAAGGCGTCTATTTTTGCATAGTCTGTCTGTATTGCAGAGAGATGGAAGGCTCCTGGATTTTTTTGATGAAGATTTAAGCTTATATGATGATGAACAGATTGGTGCGGCTGTGCGTAGTGTTCAAGAAGACTGTAAAAAGACAATAAAAAAATATATTAATTTAAGACCTGTTATGGAGAGTAAAGAGGGAGAGCACGTAAGGGTAGAACCAGGATTTGATATTGATTCAATTAAATTGATTGGAAAAATTTCAGGTGATCCTCCCTTTGAAGGTATTCTAAAACATCAAGGATGGAAAGCAGGTAAAAAAGAGATCCCAAAATTATCTGATATCCAGGACTCAACAATTATCAGCCCTGCCGAAATTGAAATTCAATAGGAGATGATTTGGATTTTACAGACAAACAATATATTATAGGAATAGATCTTGGAACAACCAATTCTGCTGTTTCATATGTTGATATGGTAGCATTAAGGGATGATAAAGCATTTCAGGCAAAAAATATTGGGAAAAAGAGTCTCATCAGAGTCTTTAATGTACCACAGCTGACCGGTCATGGTGAGTTGACAAAAATTCCAGTCCTGCCATCTTTTTTATATATTCCAGGTGAATATGACATATCCCCAGAAGCATTAAGGCATCCCTGGAAAAAAAGGCAGGATCTTTTTGCAGGAAGTTTTGCCCGGGATCATGGTTCCAAAATACCTTCAAGGTTAGTCTCTTCAGCTAAAAGCTGGCTGTGTAATCCAAAAGTTGATAGAGAGGCAAAAATATTACCCTGGGGATCTCAAGGTTTTGAAAAGGTTTCACCTGTAACTGCTACTTCCCAGTATTTGAAGCATATTAAAGAGGCTTGGAACCATAATGTAAAGGATGAAGACAGATTCCTTGAAAATCAATTTGTAATTATTACTGTTCCAGCTTCTTTTAATGAAGAAGCAAGACAACTTACAATGGAAGCTGTGACAACAGCAGGGTTTGGTTCTGCTGTCACACTTCTTGAAGAACCTCTCGCAGCTTTTTATTCCTGGTTGATTAATAATGAGAACACCTGGCAGAACAAGGTTAAAACAGATGATTTGATTTTAATTTGTGATGTTGGCGGAGGAACAACAGATTTCAGTTTGATCAGCCTTAAAAAATCTAAAGGCAGCCCGAGATTTGAGCGTATAGCCGTGGGGGATCATTTAATACTTGGAGGCGATAATATTGATCTGGCACTTGCAAGAAAAGTTGAATCCAAGTTTAAAACAAAGGCAAAGTTAACTTCAGATAAGTGGAAAACATTATGTTATCAATGCAGAGAAGCTAAAGAAAAAATACTTGAGCAAGGTATTTCTTCAGTCAGAATAACAATAAAGGGTGAAGGCCGCACATTAATTGCAGGGACCCTTTCAGCAGATTTAGCAAGAGAAGATGTGGAAACAATACTGCTTGATGAATTTTATCCTTATGTTGAACCTGATGCCAATCTCAATATTGATATTGGCAGAGAAGTTACAGATTTTGGCCTTCCACTTGAAAAAGAATCTGCAGTGACAAAACATATTATCAGGTTTCTGGAAAACCACAGACATGAGATCAGGCAAAGTCTTGCAAAAGAGCCTCTGCCTGATTTTATTTTATTTAATGGTGGAACACTGAAACCTGATCTTGTCCAAACAAGGATAAGGAAAGCTATCCAAAAATGGTTTGGGACAGGAGAATCAGAATCACCTCAAATACTTGAAAACAATGTTCCAGAGCTGGCTGTTGGAATTGGTGCATCCTATTATGGTCTTGTAAAACAGGGACAAGGTGTAAAAGTTGGCAGTGGAAGCCCGAGAAGTTATTATATTGGAGTTGCAGATAAAAAAGAGAATGTATCCAAAGCTGTTTGTCTTGTGGAAAGGGGACTCGATGAAGGATCTGTCATTGATTTGCCTGAAATGGAATATGAAGTAAGGACTAACGAGCCGGTTAGTTTTGATATCTATTCTTCAAGTTTCAGATCAGGGGATAGAGCAGGTGAAATTATAACAATGGATGATTCCTTATCTGTAATGACTCCTGTTCAAACAATTATTAAATTTGGGAAAAATGGTAATAAAAAAATGATTCCAGTGACAATCGGGGCACAATATTCAGAAATGGGAACCTTATCCATGTATTGCAACTCCCTGGTCTCTGATCATCAATGGAAATTACTGTTTCAACTTAGAGATATACAAAAAGATGTTGAAGCAAAGGAATCCAGGATTTATGATGAAGCTTTAATCAAAAACACCTGCGATTTGATTGAGCAGGTTTTTACAGATAAATCTGACAGCAATTCATCTCTTAAAAGTATTGTAAAGCAAATTGAAAAAATTGTTGTAGAGAAAAGATCAAATTGGCCTTTATCCTTTTTACGCTCTATTGCAGATAAACTTATTGAATTTGAAAAGGTTCGAAACTATTCACCTGAACATGAGGCAAGATGGCTTAATTTAACAGGATTCTGCATACGCCCTGGGTTTGGAGACGGTTTTGATGAGGAGCGGATAAGGAGAATATGGAAAATATATCTATCAGGTTTGATATTTGATAAACCACAGCAAAATAGGCTTGAATGGTGGATTTTCATTCGAAGAATAGCTGCCGGGTTAAAGGCAGGTCAGCAGCGCCAGTTTTTTCAAGATATTTCCCCTTTTTTAATAAAAGGGAAAAATAATAATACAAAATTAGCACCACAGGAACATATTGAATTGTGGATGGCAGCTGGAAATATGGAAAGGCTCCTTGTCAAGGATAAAGTAGTTCTTGCCAAAGCTCTTCTTCCAATGTTTAAAACACGCAAAAAACAAGAGAATATGTTCTGGACATTGTCACGTTTTGGTGCAAGGGAGTTGCTCTATGGATCTGTTGACAGAGTAGTGCCTTCTCAAGAAGTTGTAAAATGGATAAATCAGGTCATGGGAAAAACATGGCATAAGAACGATCCTGTTGAGGATATGATTGCACAGATATCTCGTAAAACTGGAGACAGAACACGGGATATTGAACCAGTAGACAGAACAAGAATTATTAAATGGTTGCAAGCAAGAAAAGCTAAAACTTCTGTTATTAATATGATCATTGAAAAAACTGACATTGCTTTTAAAGAGAAAAATAGACAATTTGGTGAAAAATTGCCAAAGGGGCTTATTTTAAAACAGTGAAATAGTTTTTGGTAAAT
>CAXMTQ010000232.1:0-3846 GCA_964196205.1 uncultured Desulfobacula sp. | reverse complement strand
GATGTTATCCAATTAGATAACTCTGCTGGTGAACCGTTGACATGCTATGTTGACGGGCTTGAAAAATTAAGAGGATATGCAGTTGTACAGCGTGGATTTCAGACGTTTAAAATAAAAGATAAAATAATAACAGATTGTAAGAATTAACAAACGTGTGCAGCTTTGGTGTTTTGAAGTTTAAAAATAAACTTAATTTTTTCATTAAAGATAAAATTGAGAGGGAAAACAAAAATTGAGAGAATAAAAAATGGCTGAAGAAAATGAAAACATAGAAAATGGAGAGGGTGAGGCGAGTAAACAGGACTCAGTAGCCCAAAACAGAGCAGGAACAAGGAGAGATGAATCTGGATTTTATCCTTGATATTCCTCTGGAGCTTTCTGTTGAGCTTGGAAAGACAAAAATGCTTGTCAATGACCTCCTTCAACTGGGGCAGGGCTCAATTATTGAGCTGAATAAACTTGCTGGAGAATCCCTGGAAGTTTATATCAATCATAAACTGATTGCCAGGGGAGAAGTGGTCGTGGTCAATGAAAAATTTGGGGTAAGGCTTACAGATGTCATAACACCAATTGACAGGGTTAAATCCCTGGCAGAAGAAGAATGAACACATTTTCAGATATCTGGTTTGCCAAAACAAACCCCAGGGCTGTGGAACAACAGGCGGCACTAAATACACAGCCTATTCCCATGACATCGCCAAACTTGCGCCGTCATGTAAGAAAATTGATTGAACACTCTTTACCAGCAGTTGTTGTTGTATCCCACAAATATTGGATGATATTAATTTGCAGGCAAGTGGAAAGGTAAGTTTGATAAATGAACAAGAAAATTTATAGAGCTCGAAATATCCAACAAGCCATATCAAACATTAAGCAAGAGCTTGGATCTGATGCAATGATTTTAAGTACCAGGAAAATTTCCCCAAAATCCCTTGACCCTTATTCAAAAAAGAAAAAAATTATGTTTGAGGTTGAAGCATCAGTCCCGGAATATGCAGAGGTACAGCCTGTAAAAAAAAAATCAAGTTCAAGTTTTAAACAAAAAGATATAACATCCTCCATCAAGGATGATATCGCTGATATTAAAGATATGATTTCCATTGCAGGTTTTTCAAACGGCATGCATAATATGGTTTGTAACCATTTTGAGTCTGTTGGCATTCTTGCTTCGCTTTTACGAGCCGGTGTAAGTGAAACACAGGCAAGTTATATCATACAAAAAGCAAGTTCATTCATGGATAAAGACTGTGACCAGGATTCAAAAATTAAATCTTTAAAACAACATGTGATGCGCCAATGTTTAGATCAAATCCATACAATTGATTTTTTTAATAGAGATAACAGCTCTGGGGCTCCCCATGTGGCAGCTTTTGTTGGTCCTACAGGAGTTGGAAAAACAACAACCATTGCAAAACTTTCAGCTCTTCTGCATTTTCAAAGAAAAATGAAAGTTGGCTTGATTTCCATTGATAATTATCGAGTGGGTGCATTTGAACAGCTCAAAGCTTATGCCTCCATCATGGGTTTGCTTTGTGTGCCTGCATTCAGTTCCCATGACCTCTCCAGCGCTTTGGACTCAATGAGATCAATGGATATGGTATTGATCGATACTGCCGGGCACAGCCACTTTGATAAACCAAAAATTGATGAAATACTGCAATTGATTAAGACTGATTTTGCTATTTCTACTCATTTGGTCTTGAGTGTTACCTCTGAATCTACTATTATGCGGGAAGCAGCATCTGCGTTTTCAGTCTTTAACCCTGATACCATTGTATTTACAAAGATTGATGAAACAAAAAAGTGCGGTAAAATAATGGATCAGGTATGTGACACTGAGTTACCTGTTTCTTTAATTACAAATGGTCAGAGAGTTCCAGAGGATTTGATCGTCCCGGACAGAGGCAGATTGCTAAAGATAATTTTGGGAAGAGGATAAGAGACCTTACGTTGAATCAGGCACAAGGGCTTCATAAAGTCGTTAAAAAACAAGCACTTTCAAGAAGAAAGGCAAATATGGCATCAAAAAAAAGCAGCCTGCCACGTGTTATTGCAGTTACCAGCGGTAAAGGCGGGGTCGGTAAAACCAATGTGGTGGGTAATATGGCTGTTGCTTTAAGCCGTATGGGCAAAAGAGTGGTTATTATTGATGCTGATGTAGGGCTTGCCAATATTGAAATTATTTTTGATCTGCGGCCTGAATATAATATACGTCATATAATAAATGGTGAGAAAACCTTAAATCAGGTTATGGTAACCTCAGACCATGGTATAAAGATTCTTCCTGGCGGTCAAGGGTTTGCAGATTTGACTCAACTTAACGAAGGTGAAAAACTAAATCTTTTAAGTGAGTTTGAATCTCTTTCTGATCAAGCTGATATTATTTTTGTTGACACTGGTGCTGGAATTTCATCAAATGTATTATACTTTAATTCAGCCTGTGATGAATGTATTGTAATTGCCACAAGAGAGCCTACATCAATAACCGATGCCTATGCAATGATGAAAATTTTATCAGGTGAATATGGAACAAAATATTTTAAATTAATTGTCAACATGGTGGATTCTGATGCCCAGGCAAAGAGAGTGTATGCAAGTCTAAGTGCAGCACTTGATAAATACCTGAAAAATGTTGTATTGGAATATACAGGCCATATCCCTTTTGACAGGCAATTGCAGACAGCAGTTCAAAAGCGGGGGCTTGTCATGGATAATTTTCCGGATTCAATGGCTGCAAAAGCCATTGAAGATATTGCTTTAAATCTTGGAAACACTCCTGCAAGGGCTAATTCAAATGGGAGTTTAACATTTTTTATGAATAAAGTGTTTCAGGCAGTAAATTAAATAGTGCCTGATCGGAAACCGCTAATTTGGACGATTACGGCGATTCCTGTGAAACTTAAAGGCAGACTTAAAGATTACTTTAATACTCGATAGCAAAAAAGGGAAATCATCAAATGTCTGATCCAGATACAAAAGAAGATAGTTTGATCTCTCAGGGTGATATAGATAAGTTTTTAGATTCCTCTTCCGTTGAGGAAACAGAAGGAAAATTTTCATCAGAGGAATCTGATAGTGGCAAGGAGTTCGGGGAACTTTCTCAGGATGATATTGACACCCTTATGAATTCCAATCTACTTGACTCAGAAGAAAATATAGATACAGATGATGATGACGATGATATGGAAATGATCTCCCAGGATGATATTGACAGCCTGATGAATTTAAAGACATCAGACTTTAAAGAAGAAATTGAGCCGGAAGCTGAACAGGTTTCTGAATACGGTGACATAGAAGACGATACATCTGAGAATACAACGTCCGAATACCTTTTGAAATCTGATTCCGATGTCCCGATGCTTGATGACCCGGAAGAGGGCGATGAAGATTTGTCCTATGAAGACATTGATGCTCTTATGCTTGATGATGACGATCTTCTTATCTCCCAGGATGATATTGATACTCTTTTAATGGCAGCAGATCAAGAAGATGAAGATATTCTTGGTGACATAATGGATGAGGATTCTGATGATGGTATAGATGAAGAAGAAGATGAAGAAGATGATGATTATGAAGACTACATACTGAAAAATGATGAAAATCAGGTTGTCCTTGAAGATGATGATATTGAAGAAGCAGCAGATACAGATTCCAAGACCAAATGGTATAAACCAAAACTAGTAATTTCCTGTGCCTCTGCATTGATTGCCATAGGACTTATCGTCCCTGCAGTTTATTTTTTCTTTTTTTCAGGTGATTCAAGCCAGACACAGGATACCATGGAGCAATATGCAGTTGAAGGATTAAGGGAAATAGAAATAGAGACTGTGGAAAGTAGTGTTAGGA
>CAXMTQ010000231.1:0-3917 GCA_964196205.1 uncultured Desulfobacula sp. | reverse complement strand
GAAATAGGTTTTATTTTCCAAACCTTTAATCTAATACCTGTTTTGTCTGCTCTTGAGAATGTAATGCTGCCTCTTCAAATCAAAGGAGCATCAACCTCAAAAGCAAAAAAAGAAGCCTTTAAACGCTTATGTGATGTTGAACTGGAACAATTTGTTAATAACAGACCTGATAAAATGTCAGGGGGCCAGCGGCAAAGAGTTGCCATAGCAAGGGCACTCATAACGAATCCTTCCATAGTCCTTGCAGATGAGCCAACAGCAAATTTGGATTTTAAGACTTCAAATTCAATCATAGAGATAATGAAAAAAATTAACAAAAGAGATAAAACAACTTTTGTTTTTTCAACACATGATCAACGGCTTCTTGACCAGATGAACAGGCTGATACAACTGGACGATGGCAAGATAACCGAATAGTTTAAAAATAAGGGATTTGAATATAAGGAGAATTAAGATGAATCAGTGGATAAAAGTTGCTTTTCGTAACATTATTAAAAACAAACGCAGGTCATTTGTTACTTTGATGGCAATTGCAATGGGATTTACAGCTATCAACCTTTTCAGTGGATATACCCATAATACATATGAAGGACTACGTGCCTCAGCAATAAGAGGTTCCGGGATTGGCCATTTAACTATTTATAAAAAAGGATGGAACAAATTTGGAAAATCAGATCCTGATAAATATATGATTGATAAAAATCAAACCAAAAAAATTGTTAATATTATAGAAGAGAATGATTCAGTAATCCTTGCAACTCCACGATTGGACATATCAGGCATTGTATCAAATGGTCGTAACTCCACAATCTTTATGGCCCAGGGTGTCGTCCCAAGTGATGATAAAACAATTTTAGGAGCTTTTTTTGCAGATCAACCTGTTACAGGAGAGACATTGAATGACAAAAAAGAGTACGGGGTTCAGATGGCAACTGATCTTGCAGAATATCTGGCACTTAAACCCAAGGATGATGCTGTTGTAATGGCAGCGACTCTTGATGGGCAGCTAAATGCCCTTGATATTCAGGTTTCTGGTGTTTACAATACTGGTATTGATGCCATAAATGATAAATTTATAAAAGTTCCTTTTAAATTTGCCCAGTCTTTATATGATTCTGATAAGGCTGACAGAATTGTCATTTTGTTAGATAATTGGAAAAATACTTTAATTGTTCAACATCAAATAATGAAACAGTTAAAAGATGCCGGCATTGAATGCGAAATCAAAACCTGGGAAGAACTATCTGTTTTTTATTCAAATGTAAAAAATATGTTTGATATGATTTTCCTTTTCATATTCACAATTGTGCTGGTTATTGTAATCATGAGTACTGTTAATACAATGGGAATGTCAGTCATTGAAAGGACAAGGGAAATTGGAACATTGAGGGCTCTTGGACTTAAAAGGCGCGGGATCAATTTTCTGTTTGCCATTGAAGGAGCAATGATTGGATTTTTAGGCAGTGTTGTTGGTGCAATCTTTCATATATCAATATGGCTTATAATATTTGTCGCAAGTCCTACTTATACTCCACCTGGAAATTCATCCCCGGTACCTTTGCATGTTGACCTTTTGCCGGGTAACATTCTCTTTATGCTTTTATGCATGATTTTTTTGGCACTAATTGCTGCGATCTTCCCTGCAAGGCGAGCAGCAAATCAAAATGTAGTAGATGCATTGGGCCATGTTTAAACAAAATTTAAAAACAGGAGATAACATGAAATACATAATAATAATGTTGTTGTTCAGCATTGTAATCATATCAGGTTTAAATATTTCATATGCTGAGACAATTAAAACCCCAGATGAGATTCTTAAGATTGCTGATCTTTCAAGAGGAAGTGGAACTGGGCTTGAGTGGACAATAAAAATAAAATCAATTGAAGGAGGGAAAAAACAAAAAAACACCTTAAAACTAAAGGCAAGCAATTTTAATTCATTGGCAGAATTTTTAGCTCCTGCCAAGGTAAAAGGAAGAAAGCTTTTAATGAGAGACAGGAATATGTGGTTTGTTAAGCCAGGACTATCAAAACCTGTTCCCATTTCTCCAAGACAAAAACTACTTGGTGGTGCATCAAACGGAGATATTGCATCCACCAATTATGCAGGGGATTACAACATAACAAATTTTTCTGAAGATGGTAACTTTAACAACCAGCCTTGTTTTATATTTGATTTAAAAGCAAATAATAAAAAAATTACCTACGATAAAATTCGATACTGGATATCAAAAGATAAGCTTATTGGAGTAAAAGCAGAATTTTTTACAATATCAGGGAAATTATTTAAAACAGCAACATTTGAATATAACAATAAAATTAAACTTAATAATGAATCAAGGCTATTTGTATCAAAAATGATAATAACTAATGCTGTTTTTAAAAATGATATTACAACCATGCACTACAGTAAAATAAAGATTAAAAAGATTCCAAATTCAACATTTAATATTAATTTATTAATGCAATAAGATGGATTAACAATGATATATCGATATATATATATAATCAGCCTATTCATTGTTACCCTGATAATTATGGTTAATACATGCATTAGCCTTGCTGGAGAGAATGCAAATGATGTCTCCAATGAATTATTGAGTGAATTGCAGGATGGATATGAATTCAGAGTGAGTGTGTTGTCATATGCTACAATGAATGAACCAGCTGATTCCACTCAAAATCCTGATAATGATTTTCTAAAGCTTAATGATTACTCTCAAATATTAGAACTAAGACCTGATTTTAAACTCTCCTTTAGAGACTTCTTTTTTAGTATAAAACCCAGAGCAGAATTATCATTTGAACAATTTCGTACTGGTACGCAAAAAGGAGAAAAAAATCATGATAATGAAATTTTTATAAATGAATATCTTTTTCAATATCAGGCAACAGACAAATGGTTTTTATCCTTTGGAAGAGAATTTTTACAATGGGGACCTTCCTTTTTATTTTCCCCTTCTAATCCGTTTTTTGCAGACAATGGTAAAAGCAGGCCTAATCAGGAAGGAGAGGGAAAAGAGTTTGGAAAAATTTTATGGATTCCTGATATAAACTGGGCATGTTCTATAATAGTAAATACTGGTAATGGGCGCTTATCTGATGCTGGTTTTAATAAAACATATGCATTAAAAACTGATTATTCAGGAGATAGCGCATATGCAAGTATTATTTTCTCACATCAAGAGGGTGATAATCATATAGAAAGAATTGGTTTGTTTAGTGGATTCACTGCAACTGATGCAATGATATTATATGGAGAAGCAAGTTTTGAAAAAGGATCAGATGTATTATATCCGGTTGCTGATAATAGTCCGTTAAATTATTCCATGAACTCTGTAGAACAATATGATCATTCGATTTATAGCTCATTCTTGCTTGGTGGAACATATACATTTGAATCAGGATCAAGCATGACTTTTGAATATCTTTATAATCAAATGGGATACAATGATAAAGAAGCATCAGACTATTATAAATTGAGAAAAAATGCCCATGATGCATACAACATTCAGAGCCCTATTGCTGGTCTATCAAGGCAAACACTCGGGCAAAGATATGACAACGGCTTAATGTTCTTACGCCAGAATTATTTCATGCTCCAATATATTAAAGATGACGTTTTTGATATCTTTGACATAACATTACGATGGACGCAATGCATTGATGACAAATCAGCCCAGCTTGTATCATTAGTAGATTTTTTTGCAGGAGATAACACAAGATTGTTTGCACAAGGGATTTTAAATACTGGAGGGCATGAATCAGCATTTGGATCAATACTTGATTACCAAGCCATGATAGGTATAGAATATGTATTTTAAATGGAATAAATACTTATGGTTATAAATGATTATAAGAAACATACTGCTGGTGCCTTAGTAAAAGAGTATTCTTTAGTTACAATTTTTAATATT
>CAXMTQ010000230.1:0-3919 GCA_964196205.1 uncultured Desulfobacula sp. | reverse complement strand
GAGGCTGTGGTCAAACCAATGGTTAAACAAACTCTAATCTGTTATAAGGCGGAAAGGGTTAATGAATATATTGATATGGCATTCAGGATTGCGGAAAGCGGCAGGCCAGGTCCTGTTTATCTTGAATTCCCGGTTGATGTTTTAAACAGTCCTGTGCAAAAAGAGGCAGTAAAATACACCAGCACCAAGGTTATATCAAGCCCTGTTGATACTGCTAAGGCTGGTGAGTTTATTGCAATGGTTCAAAAGGCCAGCAATCCAGTGATAATAGCAGGCAGTGGTGCCTGGTATTCTGATGCAGGAGATGAGCTTGAAAAACTTATAGATAAAGCAGGCATGCCTCTTTTTACATCTCTGTCAGGCAGAGGAGTGGTATCAGATGATCATCCCTTATGTTTTGAAAGTGCTGTCCCGGTACGGCCCGGATGTGTGTTTACTGCTGATTTTGAAGCAGATCTAATTATTCTTCTTGGAGCACGTGTCTGTTATTATTATCTCTCCGGAGATATTTTCAATCCTGCTGCAAAAATGGTACAGGTGGATATTCATGCCGGGGAGATTGGCAGAAACAGGAGTATTGATCTTCCAGTTGTAAGTGATGTTAAAGGTTTTCTTAAAGTTTGTAACAAGCTTATTGATGATAAAGATCTCTCAAAGGAGTTAAAAGCAAAATTTGCTCCCTGGATAGATAAACTGACAACTGCGCACAAGGAGAGCAGGAATTTAGCTCAAATAAACTGGCAGTCAGATAAAACTCCTGTCCATCAAATGCGTCTTGCAAAGGAAGTTGATGATTTTATGAATCAAAGCAGTGATATTGTTGTGGCAGATGGCGGTGATAATACTGTATGGATGGAAATGACCAGAACCATCACACACCCTGGAAGATATCTTGATTATGGAATTTATGGTTCCCTTGCTGTTGGTATTCCCTATGCAAATGCTGCTAAACTATTAAACCCTGACAGCCGCGTTTGTCTGGTAACTGGAGACGGATCTGTAGGTTTTAATTTCATGGAATTTGAAACTGCCATAAGAAAAAATCTTCCCATTGTTGTTGTTATCTCCAATGATCTTGGCTGGGGTATGATAAGACACAGCCAGGAACTTCGCATTGGTCATGCTATTGAAGATGGCACATTTATTGGCAAGGTTGATTATCATAAAATGGTGGAGGCCATTGGCGGCAAGGGCTTTTATGTTGAGGATCCAAAAGATATAAAACCAGCTTTGGAAGAAGCCTTTGCTTCCAACAAAGTCTGCTGTATAAATGTAATGACAGATCCTACCACTGTCAGTCCCGGAAGTACAATGCTGGCTGAAGTAGGGGCGTATAAGGCATAAAATACAAGTTTTCTCAACTTCAGGGTTGGGAGAATTTGTTCAACTGGAGATGGATTGATGAATGGAAAAGAGAGAATCCTTAAAGCCCTTGAGCTCAAAGAGCCCGATTGTGTGCCTTTATATATCCATGGTATCAATGAAGGACCTATTATTGGAGTTGGAAAACATTTCACCGATGATCTTCCTGAACCGAGGGATTTCAGGCTCATGGATGACAATGATAAATTAAAACTTCTGGATATTCTCTTTAAGCTCCATGAAACCTTTGATATTGACGGTATGACAACCTTTGAAATTGGTCATGAAACAAAGGTTGATGAAGAGCATGTCAAAGATGGATTTGGTATAGTCTATAAATTATCTGAACATGGTATCCCTGTACCTGTGGGGCATCCTGTTAAAACTTTTGAAGAATTCAAATCATACAAGCCACCAGTGCCGAAAAAAGAAGATTTGGGACTTCTTGATCTTGCCATTGACAGATTTAAGGGAAGTAAAGCCACGTTCTGGCTCATGCGCGGTTCCTTTGTCCGTTCCTGGCGGCTGATGGGCATGACTAATCTTATGATGAATATCTATAATGATCCTGAATTTGTCCATGCTGTTGCACAGATGATGCTGGAATTTAACCTTGCTCAACTCGATCTGCTGGTGGATGCGGGTCTTGATGTTCTGGTAATCGAAGATGATATTGCCAATACTAAAGCACCCATGATTTCCCTGGAACATTTTCAAACCTTTGTAAATTATTATAACCGCCAGATTGTTGAAAAAGCTCATGAAAAAGGTATTAAGGTTATCAGACACTCTGACGGCAACCTCTGGCCCCTCATGGATACTCTTCTTGAAACAGGTTATGATGGAATCAACCCCCTTGAACCCCAGGCCGGTATGACAATAAAAAAAGTTAAAGAGTATTGTGGTGACAAAACCTGTCTTTTTGGAAATATTGATTGTGTGGATCTTCTGCCGTCAGGCACCCCGGAACAGGTTGAACAGGCTGTGATCCAGGCAATTGAAGATGGAGCCAAGGGAGGAGGGCTGGTAATATGCTCTTCAAATTCCCTGCATCCGGGAGTTAATCCTGAAAATTGTATTGCAATGTTTGAAGCTGTGCGTAAACACGGCTGGTATGATAAAGGCATTCAATCATGAATCAGCGATCTGCCTGGAGAGTTTTTTGGCTGTTATTTCTGCTTTACATGTTTGATTACATGGATCGCATGATAATTGTCTCTCTTTTCCCCTTTTTAAAGCTGGAGATGGGCATGACCGATGCCCAGTGCGGTCTCCTGGTTTCAGCTGTTTACTGGTCAATCCTGGCTTTTTCCTTTCCTGCTTCTATTCTTGTTGACAGATGGAGCAGAACCAAAAGTATTTCCATAATGGCAGCTCTCTGGAGTATTGCTACTATTGCCTGTGCATTTACAAAAAGCTTTTCCCAGCTTTTTATTGCAAGAACAGCCATAGGTATAGGCGAAGCTGGATATGCTCCCGGTGGAACTGCCATGCTTTCTGCCACTTTTCCCAAAGAAAAAAGAGCAAAAATATTAGGGCTTTGGAATGCATCAATTCCTCTTGGCTCTGCCCTTGGTATTGGAATAGGAGGATTTGTGGCCCAACATTTTGGATGGCGCCATGCCTTTGGGCTTGTAGCCTTTCCAGGCCTTATCATAGCCATTATATTTTACTTTGTTAAAGATTATAAAACTATTAAGCTCACCCAGAAACAGCAGACAGGTCAAAAAGGGGCAGCTCAGACAGAAACCAGTCATGAAGAGATTGATCAGGATGAAATTGGGCAGGATGAAATTGACCGGGGCAAAAATGTACAGGAAAGTAAAATGAGTTTTATTGATATGGCAAAGCAGTTTACCCATAATAAAACACTTTTATTCAACAATTTTGCCTTTGCCTTCAATGTTTTTATAACCACATCCCTTTTAACCTGGCTGCCCACATACTTTCACAGGTTTGACAATCTATCCATGGACAAGGCAGGCATGAAAGCAAGCTCCATTATGGTCCTTGCAATTATAGGTGCGCCCCTTGGCGGTTTTTTAACTGATCTCTGGATGAAAAAACAGCAAAAAGCCCGGCTTTTGTTTCCTGCAATATCATCCATCCTAACGGGGATTCTTCTTTTTACAGCTTTTACTTTTTTCCAGGGAACAACTCAATACATCATCTTGTTATTTGTCGGTATAACTGCTGTGGCTTTTGTTCCTGCAGGAGTGGCTGTGACTCAGGATGTGGTACATCCAGGGCTTAGTGCTGTCTCTTTAAGTCTCAATATCATTATTCAGCATCTTTTCGGATCAAGCCTTGCCCCCATTGTCATAGGTAAGCTTTCTGACATATATGGCCTTGATACAGCCTTAACAATTCTACCCGTGTTTGGATTTCTGGCAGGAATTTTACTGTTTATTGGCTCTTTTTATTACAAAAACGATCTTTATGAATAGGGAGGGAGAATTATGGATCCAATGACTATTGATCAGGTTCGGCTTAATTTGAATCCCACAGCCATTGCAATTATTAATGCAGCCATTGGATTGATGATGCTCGGTGTTGC
>CAXMTQ010000229.1:3740-4025 GCA_964196205.1 uncultured Desulfobacula sp. | reverse complement strand
ACTAAAAGAACTGGACCAGTTGAAAAATGAATTTATTTCCACAGTAACCCATGAAGTGAGAACCCCGTTAACATCGGTGAGAGCTTTAGCTGAGATTCTTCATTCAAACCCTGATTTGGATACCATGCGACACCAGAAATTTTCCAAGATTATCATTACGGAAAGTGAAAGACTCTCCAGATTGATAAATGATGTTTTAAATTTTCAAAAGATTAAATCAGGAAAAATTCAATGGGAGTTTTCCAAAACAGATATTGGTGAACTTATTGAGGATTCTGTGGTTTC
>CAXMTQ010000229.1:0-3730 GCA_964196205.1 uncultured Desulfobacula sp. | reverse complement strand
GATGATAAATCTGATTTCCAATGCTGTAAAATTTTGTGACAAAACCCGGGGTCAAATTGATATCAGTTTAACAGATAAACCTGATGAAATATGTGTGATTGTAAGAGATAATGGAATTGGAATCAGCCCGGAGAACACTCAGATTATATTTGAAGAATTCCGGCAAATCACAGATTCTTCAAGGGGACGACCTTTAGGGACTGGTGTTGGACTAACCATTACCCGACAGATTATTGAAGCGCATAAAGGCAAAGTCTGGGTGGAAAGTGATTTGGGAAGAGGGGCTTCATTTATTTTTACCCTTCCCACAGTCCAAACATGACATTGCATCCTTTTAATGTTATAATGGGACAATCGTTGTAAATCGACTGGTGAAAGGAAAAAAAATGCCAAAAAAGATACTGATTGTTGATGATGAACCCAATATTATTGTGCCGCTGGAGTTCCTTATGGAGCAGAATAATTATAAGGTCAAGGTGGCAGAGAACGGTGAAGAGGCTCTGGAATTGACAGCCACCTTTGAACCGGATCTCATCTTGCTTGATATCATGTTACCGGGTATGGATGGGTATGAAGTATGCCAGAAAATTCGTATGAACCCCAAATATAAAACCATAAAAATCATATTTCTTTCAGCCATGGCAAGAACCATTGATATTGCAAAAGGGATGGGTCTTGATGCAGATGACTATATCACAAAGCCCTTTTCCAATTCATATGTTGTGAATCGTATCAATGAACTCTTGGGAAACGATGAATAGTCTTCTCACTCTCCACCGATAAATTCCTGTTTTAACCGGATTTGGAGCAGCTTTATCTTTTTGAGTACTTCTTTGAACATTTTTTGTTCTATTTTAGAGAGCGTTTTGGGATTGATGTAATTATCAGGCTTTATATTCTCACCAATAATAGCGTTGATCTGTCGCATAAATCTGATCTGCAGCAAAAAGCTATAGGCCTGTTCAATCTCGTTATAATCATCACGTGTAAACACCCTTTTAATATATAACTGGTAGAGTCTGCTCTGGGTATTGGTCTCTTTTATTCCATTTTTCAGTGAATAGATCCTGGCAAAATCCACAATGGGTGTCATGGCGGTCTTTATATCCAGACACTTTTTATGGCTGTCTTTGGATTCAACTAAAAAATTACCCCAAAAACTTATTGGGGGATGAAACCCTAAGGAATTTTGAGTTAAAAATCTGAAAAATCCAGACCGCTTTTCCAGAGATTCAACCAAATGAGCCCTCAGTTCTTCAGTGAGATTTTTATTGCCATGGGCAAACCGGAAATCAAAAAATATTGTGGTGTGCAAAAGATTTTCAGGTTCTGCAGTTCGAATCCATTTGGAGAAATATCCTTTCCAGGCAGTAAGAGGCCGGCACCATTCTGGATTTTTTGCCATAATTCCTCCCAGACAGAAATCATAACCTGCGCGGTCCAGCCAGGAACATATTTTTTCACTCAAATTAAGAAAATAGTGTTGCACTTTTTTTTCATTAAGCCCGGAACCCGGCTTAATATCTTCAAAAATAATAGCATTATCCTGATCGGTTTTAAGTGTTTGTTCCTGTCGTCCTTCACTGCCTAATGTAATAAAAGCAAATGAAACCGGTGGCAAGCCCATCTCATTAATTGCAAATTCGATAACTTTTTCCAAAATAGCATCGGAAAGAGTGGTGATCAGCCATGTGATCGTCTTGGTTTTTGTCCCGCTTTTAATCATACTGTGGATCAACCTGGGCAGCTGGCTGTGTTTACCCATGATGATTTCTAACGTCTTTGCCTGGGTGATTTCACGGATAAGGGATGTATAGTTCAGTTCAGTAAAAAGGCGGTTGTCAAGTTCCGGGTCCAGCCCGGATTTGTTGAACAGTTCTGGATTATAAGATTCAAATTGTGCTTCGGGTAACACATTCATGGGTTTTACGGTTTGAAAAGTTTTCTTTTTTTCTCCTAGAATCAACAATCTTAAATATGGCATTGCATGCTCATTGTCTGCTTCAAAAGGCCATAGAGCCGCATGATTGGCATTTATGGTTTCTTTCAGGGTTAAAGGAAATATTTGACCTGAAACATCTGGATATTGATCTTCCCACATCTTTATCATATCTGCTTTTAAAGGCTTGCCCTGCCAGTGAAAATCCATATTGACAATCATGTTTTCCATGGAGAGGGAACCAAAAAATTCACGATTTCCTGTTTCAGCTTTTAACTGGCTTAGCAAAAAAAGAATCACCATGATAATGGCATACCGGTCAGCCTTAATCTGGATATCCTTATCAATATCTCCCAGGTTCAACTCAATGTTCAGCTTTTCACTGGATCTTCGGGCGATGGTTTCAAGCAGGCTAAAGGCTGGTATGGATTCAATAGATTCTTTTATTCCGATCAGACCGGAATAGGTCTCAGATACATCATTTAAAATATGACTCAATGCAAGAGATTCATTATGAATAATCTCTTTGAATTTTTCCTGGCGGGTTTGATCCATGCTGGGAAACTCTCTCATTGCCTCTATGGCAGCCCTGATACTTGCAATGGGTGAACGTGCATTTTTTGCAAGAGAGTGTAAAATAGTCTCCATTTTTTTATCAATATCATTTTGCCGGGTGATATCATCTAAAATCAGAATAAAACCCTTAAAGTACCCGTCTGAATGAAGTAAGGGTGTCACCCCTGCCTGAACCGTCTGCTGGTGAACTTTAAAAATAAAATAAGATATGGTATCCAGCACATTTTTTTTTAATCGCTCATTGATTTCGTCCAATGTATGCTCAATAAGGTTTTTATCAATTAATGAGGTGATCTTCTGCCCGAGAAACAAAGAAAGGCCATTATCCTCTTTCAATTTTAATATGGTATTTACTTGTTTATTGTATAAAAGGATTTTTCCCTTGGCATTGCAGACAATAATTGCCTGGGGCAGGTTGGCAATAACTAAAGCAGGGACATTAATCTCATCACTCTCTTTTCTCTCTTTCTCCGAAGTTTGACCAAATTCTATCATTTTCAAACCTTATGTTTGATTTATTGCCAAAAGAAAAAGATAACAATAAACATTTAGCTTTATTAGTATAGCAAAGTATCTGAATTACTTTTTAAACTCTGTTTTGGTCTTTTTTATAATAACTCATTAGAGGAGATACTTCAATGGAGGGTCGAAATATCTTTTTTAATTCACTCAAACTTTTTTTCAGAAAACTATTATCTAATTTTATTAGTCCGTCATATCTTTCGTAGGATGAGTGAATCAAAGTCTTAATATCACTCAAAATGAGCAAGAAGCTGTTGACTGGGGTTATTATCAGGATGTAGGAGATACCATGTTCCATGTAATCAATGCTTATACAAAGGGTGCACAGTTTAAAAATCTATCCGCAGAATCTTCATTTAAGCTGCAAAAAACCGGTGGCAACATCTTAGCGATGGTCAATTAACGAACCGCTGTTCGCAAAATCAATCTAATAAAACCCTTTTTGAGAAATCATTGAGGGTTTTTCTATTTCTATTAAGGAGATAAAAATCATGACAGAACCAAACGAAAAACCCACTGTTAAACTCATCGATACTGAAGGCAATGCATTTTCTATTTTGGGACGTGTAAGAGAAGCTCTTTTAAAAGCTGGTGCTGACAAAGAGTATGTGGATAAATATTTGAAAGAAGCAATGTTTGGAGATTATGATAATTTGCTTTGCGTAACAATGGACTATGTACATGTGACCTGAA
>CAXMTQ010000228.1:0-4033 GCA_964196205.1 uncultured Desulfobacula sp. | reverse complement strand
CTGAATAAACGGTTTTTTACTCCCGCTGCCTTGCTGATGAATAAACTTTGCCAGCAAGCCTTTGCCGGTCCCTGATTCTCCCTGGATCAAAATATTGGAAGCTTTAATGGCTGATAATTTTAAGGCAAGCCTTAGCGTATGCTTCATTGAATCGCTTTCAGCCACAATATTGTTGTCTTTTAATTCAAGCAGGGTTAACTCTGTTAGTTCATTCTTTATTTTTTCAGATTCCTGCCGTGTTAAAGCAAGCTGTTTTTTCATGCTTTTGATAAGAGAAATATCACGTTCATTTACAACAACAAAAACAATATTATGCTGATCATCAAAAACCGGAGTCCCAGTCACAAGCAGGGTATATTCGGATCGTGGTGTTGTTTGAATCACACTGACCTGGCGTTTTGTATCCAGTACTTCCTGGGTAGCTGATCTGTCAATCTGCCGTTCTGTCACAAGGGTTCTAACGTCCTTTCCCAACACTTCGGAAGCCTTTACACCGTTTAAAATTTCAGCAGCTTTATTAAGCTTAAGGATTTTTCCATCGGCATCACAGATCATCAGACCATCAGCTGACCGTTCAAAAATAGTTGTAAGGTAGTCCAGGGTCACCTGTGCAGCATCATCTTTCATAAACAATTCTTCCGTCAAAAATGGTCATATCAACTCGTGTATCCGTAATTGTATCTGGATCAATATTAAAAATATCCTGATCAAGAACGATCATGTCCGCAAGCTTGCCCGTTGAAATGGACCCGACACGATCACCACACCCGGATGCAAGAGCTGGTGTAATCGTGTATCCTTTAACTGCCTGATCAACACTGAGTGCCTGTTCCATGTACCATCCTTTTTCGGGTGTATGATCCATCTTTTTTCTGGTAACCGCAGAATAAATTCCTGCTATAGGATTGGGATCTGCCACGGGTGCATCAGAACTGAGCATCATGGGAACACCTGTTTTTAAAATACTTTTCAGGGCATAGGCATATTTTCCCCTGGGGCCAGCACATTCGTCAATCATTGAGATATCGAGGCTTAAATTATTGGGCTGGCAGGAGACCGCTATGTTTTTCAATTTTGAAAGCGTTTCAAGATCTTCGGGCAAGATCATCTGAACATGCTCAATGCGATGTGGAATACTACACCTGGTTCGGCCATGGTTTTCAATCCTTGTGAACATATCTATAATTTCTTTATTGGCCCTGTCTCCAATGGCATGTACCATAACGCTTAACCCGGCCTGATCTGCCTTCAACACATCTCTTTCAATTTGTGCCACCGGCGTCAGGGGCATCCCATAATCGGCATCCAGATATTTTTGTGTCATCCAGCCGGTTCTTGCGCCCATACCACCATCTGAAAAAAACTTTAAATAGCCGATCTTTAAAAGATCATCCCCAAACCCGGTAGTAATCCCCAGATCGATTGCCTGGTCTGTCATTTCACCGGGAAGCGCCACATGGCAACGGATATTAAGCTTATTTTTCAGCCGAAGGCTTTGCCATGCCTTTAACGCATCCGCTCCATCAAGGCCTCCCATTAGGCGGATATCATGAATTGATGTCAACCCCAGTCTATGGGCATCTATAATCGCTTTTTGTATATTCTCAAGCAGGGTTACGCGGGACAGTTTGGGCAAGATATTTCGGATCAAATTTGAGGCAAGCTCCTTTAAAACTCCAGTAGGATGGCCATTGGCATCCTTTTCAATCACACCATCTTCAGGGTCAGGACTTGCAGAATCGATCCCGGCAAGCTTTAAACCAAGGGAATTGACAACAGATAAATGAAGATCACATCTCCAGATACAGACAGGGTTATCCGGTGCAATTTTATCAAGGTCATATCGATCCGGTATTTTGTTTTCAGGCCATTCTGATTCATTAAATCCCTGGCCCAATACCCAATTGCCCTTTCCAAGGGTCAAAGCCTTATTTGCAACAGCATCTATCATTTCCTTAAAGGTGCTGGCATTTGAAAGATCAATATTGTCATAGTTCAATGCCCACTCATAAAAATGAAAGTGTGTATCTATAAATCCCGGTAAAACCAATCTTTTGTTAAGATCAATCACATGGGTATGTTTTGACGACAGCTGCAAAATATCTTTGTCTGATCCAAGACTCAAAATTTGATTGTCTGATATGGCAACGGCCTGGGCCATAGGGTAAGCATCATCCTGGGTTTGAATATTGCCATTATATAAAATAATATCTGGAATAGATTTCATCACATTAAAAATCCTTGCTGGAAGGGGTCGTTATTGTCAACTATGAAATGATGGATACCGCTTAAATAGGCCATGCCTTTAATTTGAACAATGAATCCATCCATAGAACCGATCTTTTCTTTTTTTACAAGCATGGCATCAAAAGATGTTCCCAGGGGGCTGTAATTGATATATTTCTGGTTCATTTTGATTTTTCCATAATGATGAAGAAGGGTCAGTTTTGCCGCAGTGCCTGTACCACAAGGTGACCTGTCTGCATGAGATTCTCCATAAATGACCATGCCTTTGCCAAAGGCTTTACCATTCTCATGTTGGGAATCATAAAACTCAGTTACATCAATGGTTTTCACATCCAGTCTAACCGGGTGGGAGACAGTAAGCTGTTCATTGGCAGCATCAATAATCTTCATGCCCAAATCGGTTAAAACGTCTTTATTTTTCAAAACCGGTTCGATACCAACCTCATGTGAATTCACCATAGCAAAGAAACCACCCGCACAGACAAGATCTACTTTTATGGTTCCAAACTCTTTAATCTCAATTTGTTGACCTGTACTATAAATAAAGGTGGGCACCATATTAATGGCTATAGCAGTAAGTTTATCCTCTTGAACGAACACTCTGGCATCCATAGGTCCTGATGGGGTATCCACTATTACATAATTTTCCCCCTGGTCAAGTTTAAGAAATCCTGTTCTTGCAAGGGTTGCTACAGCCCCAATGGTTGCGTGCCCGCAAAGGTACGGGTACCGCTTGGCATCCATATAAATCAGCCCAAACTTTGCATTTTTTGTTACATTTTGTGTCACCATGGCCGCAAGAATTTCTTTAGAACCTCTAGGTTCTTTTGTTAAAAGACACCTGACATGATCATAACGGGATTTAAACCATTCAAGCTTATCCATCATGGTTTTCCCTTTAATATCCCCCAAGCCGTTGACTATCAGGCGGGTTGTTTCCCCTTCTGTATGGGAATCAATCGTTGTAATGCACTCGCCAAACCCCTTCGAAAACTTCGAAAAATCATTGAAAAATTTCATTAGAGAGAATCCTTAGAAAAAACTAAATAATATTTCCCCAGCCATTAATATAATCAAATATTCGTAATAATAAATAATTTTTGACTTAAAGTTATCAATTTTCTATAACAAACACAAAGTTTTTATTCCTTAAAAAACACGCATCAAAGATATTGATCCTCCCCCACAAAAAACTAAAACAAGGTTAAACCACTTTGCAATAAAATACTCATAATAAATAGTAGTTTTTTGAATAGTAGAAAAGCGACAACTTTGTCTATGATAACGGCCTATTTTTTCGATTGTCTGTTTTAAAAATTATTTCATCAATCACATATTTATCAAGAATTGTCCATGGTTGACATTTTGTCGCTTTGAATATTTTTTTAAGTATGGGAGAATCGCATGGATTGGATATGCTTTGATCAATTGAATTTTTGATGAAATTGAAAAAAGTTTTAAGAAGTGAATACTTAAGTTTTTTGGTAGAAGATTTATGGCCTTCTTCCAGTTTGGTCGTAATGACGAGCTTGATGGGTAATGGGGTGTCGTTCTTTTTTTCTGGGAAGAGCAGAAAATATCCCTTTTTTGTAGAGATATCCCCTGCTCTAAGCTTTTATCTGAATAAGGGTTTCCTTATACGCTTGTGTTATGGTTGAATTTCAACCCTTCTGTTTAAAGAACGGCCAAACTCGGTGTCAGCCAGGGATACCGGTTTCGTAGATCCAAATCCTTCCGTTGCCAGTCTGTCAGCTGCTATCCCTTTTTTTACAAGATAGGCCTTAAT
>CAXMTQ010000227.1:0-4054 GCA_964196205.1 uncultured Desulfobacula sp. | reverse complement strand
CTCCCCAATTATTGATAAACCGGGTTTTGCAACAGGTTGTGACTTTTTCCCATATCCGAAACAAACTTTGAATTTGAATTCATTTTTTTTAAAATCCGTTTTTTTAAGATTCAAAAAGGTATTATTTTCAAATTCAATTTTTGTGATATCAAGCTTTTTAACATTATCTTCCCTTGTTTTTATTATGGACTTAGATGATGGTATTGTGAGATATGGAAATTTTTTTGATTCAAATCCCTGGTATTTATTTACCTTTTTATTAATACTTTTGTTAAAGACATCAAGAATTGTTGTTTCAGAGTGTTTTGTATTAATATCTGCGTTTCCTGTAACCGTTATAAGCCTGTGATCCTTTGACCAGATTTTTTTTAAGGCTTTATGGGCATCCTGTAAATTAATTGATTCAATATAGGGTTTTAATAGATCCTTTTTTTGTTGTTCAGATAAAAACAACCCCTTTTTATTCATGGTTGCAAGAATTTTTCTGGATAAATTCTTGGTTTTTTGAGTTGAAGCTTGATTAACTCCTCTTTCAAGAGAAGAGATAAATTCAGCCTTGACTCTCTCCAACTCTTTTTTTGTAAACCCGAACATAAGAGCCTGTCTTAAGACCTTTTCTATCTGTTCAAGGCAGTCCTGCCAATTATCAGGGCTGCATGTTGCATTTACGGAAGCCAAAGAGATATTATGCAGGAATGAACCAGAATAGGCAGAGGCTTGTGAAAAACTGGCAGTTTGCCTGTTGACCATCCTTGAGAGTCGATTTTGAATTATTGAATTTGTAATACGATCCAGAGTTCTTTTTTTTATAATATCCAGTGTCTGTGTTTCAAAAGATTTCCATGAAACAGTCTCTATTGTAACTTCAGTACTGCTGGCTTCTGGTTCATAATGATAAAATACTTTAGTTCCCTCATGCTTTTTCCATTTTGTGGACAAGGGTGTTTTTAAAAACAAGCTGCGGGATTTAAGCTTTGAAAACCTTTTAATAATCATAGATTCAACAATCCTGGCATTAAAATCACCCACAACTACCAGAGCCATATTATCAGGACGATACCATTGATCATAATATAATTTCAGCAGGTTTGAATCTGCCTTGTTTAAAACCTCATCAATCCCGATTGGAAATCTTTTATTGAGCAGAGAGCCGGGTAGCTCAAATTCCAGGGATTTTTTAAACGTTCTATATGATATTGAATCTCTCTCTCTTTTTTCAGACAGTATTACTCCCCGCTCACGATCAACTTCAGAATCAAACAGAAGTGCTCCCTGTGCATAATCCTCTATAATTACAAAAGCTTTATCCATATGCTTTTGTGTACTGTCTGGCAGAGAAAGATCATAAACAGTATTAAAAAAAGAGGTGCTGGCATTGGCATCTGCACCAAAATCCATACCAATGGATTGGAAATATTTAATAAGTTCTCCAGGTGGAAAGTGGGTTGATCCATTAAACAGCATATGTTCCAAATAGTGGGCAACCCCCTGCTGTTCGCTGGTTTCATGCATTGATCCAGAAAAAATATTTAAATGGATATTGACTCTGTTTTCAGGAGTGGTGTTTTCCATAAGTATATATTGGAATCCATTGGGAAGATGTCCAAAAACAATATCCGGGTCTATTGGAACACCACTGTCAGATTCAATGACAACATTATGCTTTGGAGCACATGAAAGTATGAACAAAAGCCCAAATATTACAAGATTTACAACAATGGTTTTATATTTCATCTTAAAACTGACTTCAAAAGTTTTGGATCATAGGTGATTTTATTTTGTTTTTTCAATTGTACAATCCAATCCTGGTAAGACTGCGCCTGTTTTCTCCTGAGAATTTGAGCATTTAAAGTTTCAAGATTTTTTGAAATTTCAGATTCATCAGGTGTTTTTCTCTCTTTAAAACCTATGATATAATAACCCAGCGAGGTTTCAATTATCTCAGGATAAATCCTGTTATCCTTATTCAGTGAAAAACCTGCCTTTATGAATTCATCAGGGGTTCCTACTTCTTCAATACTGCCAGTTCTATTGAACAATTTTGTTGTTGTGAGTTTGCCTTTTCCAAGCTGCTTTAATGTATTGGTATCCAGAGCTTTTGCAAGATACAAGCTGGCCTCTTTTTTTGCCTGCTCTTTTTGAAGTTTTGTTTTTACTTCATCTCGAACTCTCTCTTTAACCAGCTCAAACTCGAGTATAACAGGGTCAATTCTTTTAATGGTTTTTATCAAATAGTAAGAATCACCAAATTGTTCTATATCACTTATGACATCTAAAGAGAGTTCAAAAGCAGCCCTTGCAAACCCAGCATTATCACTCAAATCAAGGCCTTCTCCATCAATACTGAATTCACTGCTGGTAACAATCTTCTTACCGGCAATAAGAGCTACCTGCTCAAAATCATCTCCATCAATTACAGAATCAAATGCTTCTCCTGCTTTATAGTAAGCAATGCTCTTCATTTCCAGAATTTCAAGCTCTTTTCTTATTTTCTTTGAAACCTGTTCCAGGGTTTTTGTGGAAGCATCAAATCTATCTATAAGTTGAATAATATGCCAGCCAAACATTGTCTTCACAGGTGTTGAAATTTCCCCTTTTTTCATGGAAAAAACTTTATCAGCAAAAGGCTTCACCATGGCATTTTTTTCAAATTTACCAAGATATCCTCCGTTATCTTTAGAAGGACCCTGGGAATATTTTTTTGCAAGCTCTTGAAAATCCCCTTCATCTACAGCCATATCATAGATATCTTGAGCCTCTTTTTGAGCTGAATCAACTTTTTCTTGCGGGGCATCTTCTTCTACTTTAATTAAAATATGCCTTGCTTCAACTTTCTGGGGGATTTCAAATTCCTGCAAGTGCTCCTGATAATAATTTTTTATCATGACATCACTTATGGACACCTCATTTTTATAATCTTCAGGAGAAAATTCAAGATACTGAGTTTGAATTTTAAGATCAGATTTATAATCCTCTGAATTTTCTTTATAATACTTTTTAATCTCCTGTGAATCCAGCTTAACATCAGCATAATCAGCAGGATCAAACTTAACATAATCTATAGCTGTTTTGGTGTTTTGAAATAGGTACCAATTGCGCGCTTCAAACTCAGATACAATAACTGAATTAAACAGCATCTCTCTAACTTTCTGCTGTCTTAAGGAATTAATCTGGCTCTCTTCAAAAATTTCAGGTGTAAGGGAATTCAAACTTAAAACTTCTTTATATTGTTCTAAATTAAATTTATCATCTCTTTGAAATGCTTCAATTGCAAGTACGGATTGCTGCAACTCTTCATCAGAAATTGTTATGCCAAGTTTCCTCGCTTCTAAAAGAACAAGCCTCTCTTCAATTAATGAGTCAAGCGCTTGCTGTTTTACATTAAGCGCTTTTAAAATATCATCATTTAAATTGTTTCCGAACCTTGCTCTCATCTGATCAACAAGCATTTTATAAGCCCGCTGATACTCTTTAATCGTTATTGGTTCATCATTTATTGTTGCAACACTGTTATTCCTTTTTGATCCAAATGATCCAACACCAAGAAATACAAATACAATGACAATAATCCCGAGAAAAAACTTAATGATCCAGTTCCCGGTGTTTTCACGCAGATAACTCAGCATTACTTTCTCCTTAACTCAATCAGGCTGTCGCAATTTTAAAAAATTACCTATCCTGCAACAACCTGGCTTTTATAAAAATAATATTATTAAACAAAGGTGTTATAATATCTTTTCTTGAAACCCTATGTCAATCTTTTATTCACATCTTTTATTCACATTAAATATTTTCTTGTTGACACACAAGGCTCAATCTATTATTAAAGATGTGCTTTTCAATTGGGGCTGTAGCTCAGCTGGGAGAGCGTACGGCTGGCAGCCGTAAGGTCAGGGGTTCGATCCCCCTCAGCTCCACCATTTAACTATTCAACACCATCTAGTAAACTTCAAAACACCCTTTAAAATCAACCTTTTTCAAAGATTATAATCTTTTGCAGTTCAAAGGAATCCTTTGACATCCAGGGGTATTTGGGGGTATTTAAAAGATTGTC
>CAXMTQ010000226.1:0-4073 GCA_964196205.1 uncultured Desulfobacula sp. | reverse complement strand
CATCATGCTTTTGATTGTCATACATCCTATATGGCAGACAGCTATTTATTTATATTCGGAAGTGCTGATTCCTTTTTAAATAAGGGACAAACTTTTTTTACAAAGCTTAACCAGCTCGACTTTCAGACCTTTATCAATATCGGGCTTGAATCCTATGACCAGGCAACCTTAGATCTGATCGGCAAACCAATAACCAGAGAGATGGTAGGCAAGGCATTCAAAAAAATCCAGGAGATCAACAATGTCTGTCCCAACATAGAAATCACCTGTAATTTTGTCATGGATGAGAGCCTGCCTGGCACCCATTATGACGCCCTGATGACCCTGATAAGAGACAATGTTAACAGGACAAGACCAAAAGGCAATATTTATATGTCTCCATTAAAATTCGGTTCTCCTTCAAGGGAGGTTCTCTACGATTTTTACAGGCTCAAGGCCAAGAGCCGTTTCCCAACCTTTTTATATATAATCCAGCGGTTATAAAATGATAGCCTTTGAGATTTAATCAAAAAAAATCAGAATTTCTTATTGAAATTATCCCCCTGCCTGTGTAAGACTTAAGAATATATTTTTTCGATAACCTGTATACAATTGCCTTTTTGAAATTTTGAAAAAAAGGAGGGCGCTGCATGTTGAAAGATAAATCCACTCTGACTGCCCGGGATATACTTAAAAAAGAAAGCGGTGAACTAAGAACATTCAGAAAATTCGAACAATGGCTGGTTTATTCCATTGCAATATCATGGGCATTATTCCAGCTTGCCCTTGCTGATCTTATCATCTTAAACTCTACCTATGAAAGGGCAATCCACCTTGCCTTTGCAATTACGCTTTTATTCCTGACAATTCCCTGCATTAAAAGACCTTTTAAAAAAATTAAATTTTTATCTTTCCTGTCTGTTTCAGACCATATACCAATCCTGGATTATATTCTTGCACTTACAGCCTGTTGTGCTGCTCTCTATCTTGCCGTTGACTACCAGGGAATCGGCATGCGCCTTGGAGTACCTTTGTCCAGGGATTTAATTCTCGGTGTTACCCTGGTTATCCTGCTTCTTGAAGCGGCAAGAAGAATCATCGGCCCTGCCCTGCCTGTTATTGCCATATGTTTTACCCTGTATGCTTTTCTTGGGCCGTATATGCCTGATTTCATGGCTTTCAAAGGGGTTTCCCTGACAAAATACCTGAGCAGTATCACCCTTTCCTCAGAAGGTATTTACGGCATACCCCTTGGTGTATCTTCCTCCATTGTATTTCTTTTTGTTCTTCTTGGAGCTCTGCTGGACAAGGCAGGAGCAGGAAAATTTTTTACTGACCTTGCCCTCTCTTTCTTAGGCAAATACAAAGGAGGCGCTGCCAAGGCTGCTGTTGTGGCAAGCGGTGCTACCGGGCTGATTTCAGGATCAAGTATTGCCAATATAGTGACCACAGGCCCCTTTACCATCCCCTTGATGAAAAAAATCGGCTATCCTGCTAAAAAAGCTGCTGCAATAGAAGTTGCCTCCAGCACAGACGGCCAGCTCATGCCCCCGATTATGGGTGCTGCAGCATTTATAATAGCCGAATATGTTAATGTACCATATCTTGAAGTAGTCAAGGCGGCTGCCATACCTGCCTTTGTTTCATATTTCGGGCTGTTCTGTATTACGCACCTTGAAGCTTCCAAGCATGGGATAAAAGGTCTTGCCCCGAAAGATATTCCAATATTTTTACAAACTTTAAAACAGGGGCTGCACTATCTTATTCCCATAGGGGTTCTTCTTTATGAACTCATTTATAAACGGCATACACCCATGCGTGCAGCATATAAGGCAATTATCTTAATTTTTATAGTTATTTTGTACCAGGAAATAAGACAGTCTTTTAAAGAAAACAGTGGTTTTGCCGCGGGATTAAAAAATGGTGTTAAAATAATATTTGACGGGCTTGCCAAGGGTTCAAAAAACATGATGTCCGTGGCTCTTGCCTGTGCAGCAGCAGGAATTATTGTAGGTATTGTAAACATGGGCATAGGCGGGATGATCTCCGATGTTGTTGAATATCTTTCCAGGGGCAACCTGTTTTTGCTTCTTTTTATAACTGCCATGGCAAGCCTGCTTATTGGGATGGGACTGCCCACAACAGCAACATATATTGTAATGGCCTCTTTGACCGCTCCCATAATAGTTACTGTCGGGGGCAGCTACGGGTATGTCATACCCATAATGGCAGCCCATCTTTTCTGTTTTTATTTTGGCATTCTTGCCGATGACACACCCCCTGTAGGGCTTGCAGCCTATGCTGCCTCGGCCATCGCAGAATCAGAACCGATCCCGACTGGAATCCAGGGTTTTTTATATGATATCAGGACTTCGGTAATAGCATTCATGTTTGTTATAAATCCTGAACTAATACTGCACAATATCAATTCCTGGCCCCAGGCCCTGCTGATATTCGGTATGGCACTTGTGGGAATGTCCTGTTTTGAGTGCTTTGCCCAGGGATGGTTTTTGATCAGGATAAAATGGTATGAAATCCCATTGTTGCTTTCAGCTGCCTTTGTCTTGTTTCACCCCGGAGCCATAGCCACATACCTGAATATAGACCAGGCCTTTAAATATTATCTTTTCCCCATAGGTTTAGTATTATTCGGCATTACCTTTGCGCTGCAAAAATGGAGGATGGCAAGAACATAGAATTACTTCTTCCATAAAAATACATATTTTAAATACGGCAAATTTGTAATTTTTCCTCAGGCTATTGAAAAAGAGAATATTAATTTTTTCAGAATCCAATTCTGTGATTTCCGCAGCTTCGCCAAAAATGTAGCCATTCAACGGAGCCAGGTAGAAAAAGCCCTTGATGGCAAAATCATTAGCCAAAGCCAAAGAGACTCTTGGGGAACACATATTTGAAAAATATATTATCAACAAGGAAACTGAATGGGATAATTACAGAATTGCAGTAACAGATTGGGAAATAAAAGAATATCTTGACCTGTACTAACCGCCACGGGTGGATTGCAATGGTTACCGCCCACAACAAAACGTAAAAAAATTACGTGTGACCTTCATCAGGTTATAAAAGTTAAATTCGAGTCACCTGTCTTTTATAAACGCACAAAGGCCGTTCCCTTACTTTTAAGGAAACGACCTTTTTTGATCATTGCTCTGCAACAATGACGGCAGAACTATATTTATGATCTTATTTTTAATAAAAATTTTCTATTTTCTATTTAGCTCATATTCTCCGAGTTCTAACTCAAAGATATATTTATCACCCCGGCAATAGGAGGACAACACCTCAACAGGTGTGTTATTTCTATCATATGTAACGTTCTTCATATGAAAACCGGCTGTCCCTTCAGGCAGGTTAAACATGGTCGCAACTTTAGCATCAAGATTCACGGATCGAATGATCTGTTTAGAGCGAGTCAGTTTTATATTGAATTTTTTTGTAATCAGTTTATAAAGAGAACCGCTGACATCCATTTTTATGATATTTTTAAATATATTATAGGGCAGAAAACTTTTTTCATAGATATAGGGAACGCCATCTCCGGTTCTCAGGCGCTTAAGCATCACAACTTTCCGTTCTTTTCCCAGCACCAGTTTCTCTGCTGTTTCCTTGTCTGCCGTAACAATATCCTTGGAAAGTACAATAGTTTTCTCAGTCAGGTTTTCTGATCCAAAATAATCTTTAAAACTGGCGATCTTTTTTATGTCGTGTTTCAGCTCCACCGGAACCGATTCATTAACAAAAGACCCCACACCCTTGATTTTTCTTATTTTTCCTTTTGTGACAAGCTCAGAAATAGCTTGTCTTAAAGTGTTTCGGTTCACTGCGCACAGACTTGCAAGTTCCACTTCGGAAGAAAGTTTTTCTCCTTCTTTTAACCTTCCTGTCTTTATCAGTTTCTGAATCCAGTCGCTGATCTGTAGATATTTTGGTATATGGCTGTCCATATCCACTACATCCATTTTTTCCATCCTTTTTATATTTCGCTCATTGTCTATTTTATTATGGCTTAATCTGAATTCTGTCTCAAAATCTGTAATTAAAGAATTAAACTATTATAAACCCACCTGTATCTC
>CAXMTQ010000225.1:0-4112 GCA_964196205.1 uncultured Desulfobacula sp. | reverse complement strand
CAAGGTTGAGCAAGCGCCATGGTGCAATGTCTGTGGGTGAATATAAAAACATGGGCTTTCTGCCAGATGCAATGATAAATTATCTTGTCCGTCTTGGATGGTCCCATGGAGATCAGGAGTTTTTTAAAAGAGATGAATTAATAGAAAAATTTGATCTGGAACATCTTGGCCGCTCTGCATCCATGTTTGATACAAACAAACTGCTTTCTCTTAATGCAAAGCATATTCAAGGCACAAGCCCTGAAAAGCTGGCTGATCATCTTCTATTCCATCTGAACAACCTTGGAATTAAAGCTGAAAATGATAAATTTACCCAGGGTGTTATTGAAACCCTGCAACCACGAAGTAAAACCCTTGTTGACATGGCTAAAGCAGCTGAGTTTTATTATCTGGATGAGATTGAGTTTGATGAGAAAGCCGCCGATCAATTCTTAAATTCAGACATACTGGATATGCTGCAGAAAGCTGCCGGATATATTGAAGATATTAAAGAATATAACCAGAATGAGCTTGAGAATATCTTCAAACAGATCATGGAGGAAACCGGGCTTAAATTCGGTAAAATTGCACAGCCCATAAGGGTTGCCCTCACAGGCACAACAACAAGTCCTGGTATTTTTGAGATGCTCCTTGCTCTTGGCAGGGAAAAAACTATTAGTCGAATTAAAGCTGCAATCAAATTTATCAATACTTAAAATAAAATTTAAGCGCGGCACAGCTTTTACAGGTGGTGATAAATTAACAGTTTTAAGTCAGAATAAAGGTTTAAGAATAGAGGATTCCTGAGTATCCAACAAAACTGGAACCTCCTGATTTGTCAAAACTTGTGGCGTAGTCAAGTTCAATGCTTTTGACTGCGCCGAGTTTTTTACAGGCAGCTGCTGTGGCAGCAGCAGCTCCTGCGCAGCACATATTTTTGTTTTCCAGACCCTGGGCAATAATCTTTGACTCATCCATTTCCATCATAGCCTTGATGGCATCCCTGTCATTTTCGTTTTTTACCCACTGCACAGCCTCTTTTCCAGTTCCAGCAGGTGTAAACCCGAAATCAGGGCCATAGTGTGTCATGTCTGTGGAGCCAATAATTTTTATATTTCTTGACATTTTTTTTGCCTCTTCCACTGCCATACTGCCGATAATAGAAGCAAAAAAAGAGGGGGCAACTCCGCAAACCACTATTTTTGAATCTGGATAAAAATATTTTATAAAAGGAAATTGAAGTTCAAAAGTATTTTCATCTGGAAATTTTTGAGGAGATCTCCGGCGAAGACTGATACTGTCGCATATCTTGTCAGTCAGGTCTTTATCCACCTCTATATCACCAAAAGGGGTTTCAACAAAGCCATGGGTTAATATAAAAGGCTCTGACTGTTTGTGCATATGGGCACCAAAAAGAATAATGGTATCAATCTTTTCATCTGAAGTTTCATCTGACGTTTTATCTGACCTGAGACTTTCAATAACCCGACATGCAATTGATCCGGAATAATACCAGCCTGCATGCGGCACAATTCCGCCAATAAAATTGCCATTGTGCAATGAGTCCTGCCTCTCTTTTAAAAAACCCTGTATGGAGGCTTCACACTCTCTATCACCTGCAGGATACCAGGAGCCGGCAAGTGTCATTTTTTTTATATCCATCTCTTCCCTCTTTTATAATTTTTTTCCTGTTTTTTCAGAAACTTTTATCTTAAGCCATTCAATCCAGGGTTCAAAACCTTCTCCTGTTTTAGCAGAAAGCTCAAATACAGGCATATTTGGATGGACTTTATGCATATTATCCACAGCAAGTTTTGCGTCAAAATCAAGATAGGGCAGCAGGTCAATCTTGTTTAAAATTGCCATATCTGCCACCTGGAACATTAAAGGGTATTTTACAGGTTTATCTTCACCTTCTGTTACACTTAACACTACAGCTCTTGCATCTTCTCCTATATCAAATTCAGCAGGGCAGACAAGGTTGCCGATATTTTCCACAACAAGAAGATCAAAATCTTCTACGTTAAGTTTCTTTGCCGACTCAAGAATTAAAGTTGCTTCAAGGTGGCAGTCCCCGCCAAATTTGTCTGTATTGATCTGGGCAGCCCTAACACCTGTTTTTTTAAGCCGTTGTGCATCATTATCAGTACAGATATCACCAACAATTACGCCAGTCTTGATATCCGGAAGCAGTTTTTCAAATGTTTTACACAGAGTCTGTGTTTTACCGGACCCGGGAGATGACATCATATTCAGCACAAAAACATTTTTCTCCTTAAAATATTTCCTGTTAATATCAGCCTGGTTATCATTTGCTTCAAGTACGTTTTTTTGAATATCTATCTCCATTGTTCCTCCAAATATATATTTTTTATACTAATTTGCCTTTACACCTGATTTATGTAATATCATATAATCGACTTTGCTTCCACCTGCCTGTCATGAAAGCAAAGGAGCGGAGCTATCCCTTTTTTAAAAATCAAGCGGGCTTTTTAAATCCTTTTTAGTTTGTGATGGAACAGTGTGAGTGTAAATCATGGTAGTTCGCACATCACTGTGCCCCAGCATTTGCTGAATAGTGCGTATATCATAATTTGCCTGTAAAAGATGGCTTGCAAAACTGTGCCGGAATGTGTGAGGTGTTGCACGTTTAGTAAGCTGTGCTCTGTTAACTACGGATTTAATTGCCTTTTGAACATGGCGATTATGAAGATGAGCACGCCGATACTCTTTTGTTTCAGAAACATACGTCAATTCCCTGGCAGGGAAAAGCCACTGCCAATTAAATTCTTTAGCAATATGTTTTGACTTTTTTTCCATGGAATCAAACATAAACACTCCGGAAAAGCTATCATCCATGTCCTGCAAATGCATTTTTTTTACCACATCAACCTGGGCCAGCAAATCTGGAATAATCATTTTTGGCAACGGCAGAGACCGATCTTTTTTGCCTTTACCATCATGAATAGTTAAAGTGTGAGCATCAAAATTCAGATTATTCATTCTGACAGTCATACATTCAGACAATCTCAATCCACAACCATAAAGTAACTTGACGATAAGATTATAAGGATATCTAAGTTTTCCGATAATTAAATTAATCTCCTGGCGGGACAACACAACAGGAATATAGGGTTTCCTTTTTGCCCTGACTACACCATCTATTTTTCCGAACTCTTTTTTCAAAATATTTCTGAAAAAGAATAAAAGTGCATTAAAGGCCTGATTTTGAGCTGATGCAGAACATTTCTGCTCAACCGCCAGATAAGTTAAAAACCGTTTAACATCATCGGTAGATAATCGGCCAAGAACTTTTTCTTCCACAAAACCCTGAAACTTTCTAACCCACATACTATAAGCTTTTAATGTTTTTGGCGAGTAATGCCGAACCTTGATCTCATCACTCAACCGGGTATAAACAGATTGCCAGACGCCCTTAACAGAACCTTCACCTGCATTATAAAAAGTTTTTTCTTCTCTAACACCTGATGCCTCTTTTTTAGTCCTATTACCAGACCATGAATTTTGAGGCCAGTCAGGAAAAATATCAAACATAGAGTAATAAATCAGTATTGAATCATATGCCTGTTTTTGCTGCTGCCGAGGTTGTTTTTTCTCCCGCAGTTTATTTATGAAAAGAGGCAGGCTATCTGATTTTTTTGAACCATGACCATATTTGAAGCAGAAATCAATATAATAACGCAACCATTTCCGGCAAAAAGAATGTTTCTTTGATGGCACACTGTTTTTTATTAACTGAGCATCAAATAGTTTTAAAAATTCTTGAGGTATTTTTTTCATCATGATATCTTCCGGTCAATACCATCCAAATTTGAATGATATGCGGTTAGAAAAGTAAAACAAAATTAAAAATTTGTCAATTAAATTTAATTTAAATGAAAGATATGCGGACAACCGCTCATCTACTTGTTCATGGCGGCTTCGCCGCCATGAATCCCGGTGCTGACTTCGTCCAGCCCCTTGCTCAGTCGCCTCTGGCGCCTGAACAAGGAGCTGGACCGGACACCGCACACCGATCAATCAAACTATCGTTTGCTTGATCGGCGCACGGCGACGGTCAGCACCGGGATTATATGAATAGGAGAGTATTTGAGTATTCATTAAAACAGATA
>CAXMTQ010000224.1:0-4116 GCA_964196205.1 uncultured Desulfobacula sp. | reverse complement strand
TTTGTTGTGTGACAGACCAATTACCAAAAATCAAATCCGCCAGCTTCTGCCCTTCAGGGTACATGGTGGTTATATGGAATTTAATATGAAAGATACTCTATTTTTGCAGTTTTTTAATAAGACTAAGAGCGGATATTATGACCTTTGTAACGGGTTTTCAGATACATGGGATTTATGCAGACAAAAAGGTGATTTTTTCTGGGTAGAACATGAACCTGACAATGATAAATGGTATGATGAACAAACTTATATAGACAGAGAGCTGCCAATAAACAAAGGCACAATTTATATCAGTGCAAGTTATATTAATCAATTGTTCCAGGCATATACCTGGGCCACACAATATCCGGACATTGATTTTATTGTGGGAGGTCCTGTGGCTGCTGAACGATATACGGGCCATAAAGGCTGGAATTCTGTCCACTTCAAGGTTGAAAAAGAGCTGCCTCAAAACCTGATGATTACAGGACAAAGTGTTGAAAGCCTGTTCAATATGCCTGATTTTTCAGGCAATTGGAGGCTTGAGATTCCCGATGCTGTGCCTGATAACAGCAGGATCTATTTTTCATATACTCTGGAGAATCAATGTTATTGGAAGAAATGTATTTTTTGTACCATTGCCCAGCATTCAAAGGAACATTTCAGGAAAAGAAAAAATCTCGATTTTGAGTTCAAAAATCTTGATTTTAAGGGACATAAAATTGTCCGACTCAACACAGGTTCTATTACACCGGAACATATCAAAACAATTCTGCCCAATATTCCCATCGGCGATGATATTGAATATAGATTTTTCATGCGGGCAGCCAGAGCTGAAACCAATGCTTTGAAACAGGTAGTTGAAAAAATCGGAAAAAAAATCCCAGAGTGTACACTGGGATTTGGTATTGAATTTCCTTCCGACCACATGTGGCAATATCTTGACAAGGGTACCAGTATGAAAGAAGTCATTGAGACCCTGGAATTTTGTACCCAGACAGGGTTTAAAGTCAATGCAAATATAATTCTGGGATGGAACAATCTTGTTGAACAGGACTTGAAAGATCTGGAAAAATTCATGGATGGCTTTTCAGAACATACTGTCACTACTCTTCAGCTCAGATGGCTGTTTGCACATCCATATACTAAAATCTACGAAACCTACGACGGAGTTCAAGATACCATCCGTTTAGGCCCTTTTAACTGCGGGTTCAATGTTATGGTGGATGACAGGCAAAAGAAATTAAACCTTGAGGCAGCCAGAATCATAAAAGAGAAATGTACCCTCAAAAAAGTTAAACTTGAAGGATATAAAAATTTAAGGAAAGGAAAACTTTAATGGACAGCTTTTCTTTTTTCTGCGCATAACTGTTCTGGTTAGAACCTCTGAATTTCAGGGAGTACCCGCCATTATCATATTGACATTATTTTTCCAGTGATTAGTTTTGGTGGATTATAAAAGGAGGTAAGCAAAATGGAAAATCATACCCCGTCTTTGTCCTTTAATGCAGATAATTTCCACTCTGTTGTAAGTCTTGACCCTCTGCTGGATTTCTGGGAAAAAAGCCTGGCACCTAAATGTTCCCACATGTCAGCAATGTTTGAGGAAATAAAAGAGAAAATCAACCAAAACCCGGCTTTACAGGGCAAAATTCATGATACTGACATTTTAAATGATTATCCTGATGTTATCATACCCTTGATGAGTTCTGTATTTCCTGCTGCCTCTTTTCACAGTGATATCATGGGTGCCTTGAATCCCGGGACATTTGAACCTTTTTATGTCAGCCCGGAATTCCAGAGATTGTTTCTTAACAATAAAAATAATTTTAAGGATGAAGTTAAATCCAGTTTAGAAACAGATACATCGAAAAAATTACTGCATATTTATTGCCTTGTGCTGGGGAAAATATATCATCTTGACTGCCGACTGCATGATCAAATGGATATGAAAATTATACCTGATGAAAAAACAGGTCTGGATCGTTATTACAGGATTACACCGGATTTTCAATTTGTCCATGTCAAAGCACTTGATCCACCTGCGCAGCTTTCTAAAGAGGAGCGTTCTCTGATTGCCGAACATGTTACAGATATTGAAATTCTCAGCAGATATATTGATTTAAGTAAATTTGAATTTACTGGTTTTGCCATTGTCAAAGCCGTGGATATAACTGAATCCCAGGTTATTTCAACACTTGAAAGGGACTTGATTGATGAACATTCTATTTTTTCGTCAGACGGGATGAAACTTCTTGAATCACGTCTTCAGGTTCTTTTTCAAAGGCCCGATATAGCGGTTGGTATTGGATCTCTTCAGGGTGATCAGGTCATGATAATGAAAAATGACTGCCCCTCTAATATAAATTGCCTGTTTTCCAATTCTCATCATATAAATCTAAAGGATTTACAGGGATCGGTCTGGCAGCAAGCCACAGAAAACAAATCTATTTTAAAAATACCTGATCTTTCTCAAAAATCTAATATAGTTCCCTTAGAGCAGCAGGCAGCAGCAGCCGGTATCAGATCCATGCTGTTATCTCCTTTATTGTTCCAAGGCGAGGTCATCGGTATGCTTGAAGTGTTTACCCCTTCCGCAAACAGCCTTGGTTCAATGGAAGCATCGCTATTGGAACAGATTACACCGATATTTTCATCGGCATTGAAAAGAGGACAGGATGAACTCCATAAACATGTCCAGTCCATTATAAAGGAAAAATGCACAGCAGTTCACCCTGCAGTGGAATGGCGGTTTGAAAAAGCTGCCATGGATCACATGGAGCGAATCCGTCATGGCAGCACTGCCTCGGAAATGGAACCTATTATATTCAAGGATGTGGTTCCTTTTTATGGACAGTCTGACATCAGGGGGTCATCCCTGGCCAGAAACAGGGGTATACAGCAGGATCTTGTAAAGCAGTTAACCCTTGGCCTGGATATTATGGAAACAGCAATAAAGGTTCGACCATGGCCATTGCTGCTGGAATTTCAATACAGGATTAAGACCATGATTAAGGAAATTTCACTCAATGTGACATCCGGGGATGAAGATGCTGTGTTCTCTCTTTTGCATAAAGAGATGGTACCCATATTTGATGATATAATGGGGCTTGAATCAAAGGTGGCAAAAAGAATTGAAACCTACACATCAGCTCTGGATCCAATTAAAGGTATGATTTATTATAAGAGAAAAGAGTATGAAAATAGCGTTTCCAGGCTTAATAAAACTCTTTCCAGCTATCTGGATCAGGAAGACAGGCTCATACAGCAAAGTTTTCCCCATTATTTTGAAAAACGCCAGACAGATGGAGTGGATTATATGATGTATGCTGGTGCCTCCATGATAGAAACTCATAAATTTGCAGGTTTCCATATAAAAAATCTTACCCTCTGGCAGATCATGCTTGCCTGCGGCCTGGCTTTGCAAACAGAACAGATAAAGCCGGAATTAAAAATTGTTTTGGACACATGCCACCTTATCCTTGTGAACCATAGTCCATTGTCCATACGGTTCAGATTTGATGAAAAACGTTTTGATGTGGACGGAGCCTATGATGTTCGCCATGAAATTATAAAATCTCGCCTGGACAAGGCTCTGATCAAGGGATCAGGTGAAAGACTAACCCAGCCGGGAAAGATTGCCATGGTTTATTCCAACCCTTCAGAAGGAAGGGAAATACAGCAGCATATTGATTTTCTCGCAAGCACAGGTAAACTCACAGATAATTTTGAAACTCTGGAATTGGATGATATGCCCGATGTCCGGGGCTTAAAAGCCATACGTGTGGAAGTGAACCTGGAATCAATGGCTAAAGCTCAGATAATTGAGATGAAAACTGGATGATTTGTCTCCATTTGTGAAAAAGGTCATTGTTTTAAAAAAAACCGGGGTAATTCAAAAATTTATGTTGAATTTACCCCGGCTGTTTGATTTTTAAAGATACAATCTGCTCATTACTATTAATCTTTTTCTGAATTTACTCTTTCAATGATTTTTGCAGACATATCACCTGGAACTTCATCATACTGCTCAAACTCCAGGGTAAAAGCTCCTCTGCCTCCTGTCATTGAACTTAAGTCCGGGGCATAACGAAGTATCTCAGCCATTGGAACAAGGGCGTTGATGATTTGTTTGCC
>CAXMTQ010000223.1:388-4141 GCA_964196205.1 uncultured Desulfobacula sp. | reverse complement strand
AAAATACTTCCATATGATATAAAAAGTGGTTTAGTTGAGTGTCTAAAATTTCGGGTGAAGATCATATCCATTGGGCTCAATTCTTGATTAGTCTAAGAATCTGCATGATGCCTAACATTTATTTTATTTTTTCCTTGACATTTTCCATCCGTCTTAATAATTTGCAATTATCTACTGAATTTAATATAAAATTAAAATACAATTCACTTTAGTTTTTTTTACCCTGACCTCTTCTCTTTTTTGATCATGATTTGGCAATTCTTTAAAAGCTTTGTGTATTTTGCTATGTATTTTAATTTTATCTTTTTTTTAAAATAAAAACCTGATCTTTAACCAATAATTAAAATTGTATCTAAGCATTAAGGGGGAAACAATGAAAACAAAAACCTTAAGCACTCTATTGTTACTTGTGCTTTTTACTTTTGGCCTCTGGGGGTGCAGCACAGAGCCGGTCGTAGATATCTCTGCTGTAACTTCTCAGCCAAAGGATTTTGTCGGTTCAGACACTTGTAAAATGTGTCATCTAGAACATTTTGATTCATGGAAAATGACAATGCACTCTCGCATGACCCAGGATGCAAAGAAAAACCAGGATGTTATTATCGTTCCCATTGATGAGAAAAAAATCCGGACGGATCTTGCCAAACTGAGCAAAAAATTAAAAGTTCCGGCTGATAAAATCTATGTTCCTAAAATAGATGAAATCCTTTACACGATTGGTAGTCAATGGAAACAACGATTTGTCATTAAAAAAGATGACACCCTTTATATCTCTCCCATTCAGTATAATGCAGAGACTGACAGGTGGGTAAACTACCATGAACATGACTGGGATAAAAGACCATGGCTTTTAAAATGCGGGGGGTGTCATGCAACCGGTGTTGATCTTGACAAAAATACATTTAAGGAACCTGGTGTAGGGTGTGAATCCTGTCACGGAAAAGGATCATGGCATGCGGCATTACCTAAAACTGAAGTCTTTGAAAAAAGAAATACGATTGTTAATCCTGCGAAGTTAACTATGGGCGTTGCTGCCCAAATATGCGGCTCCTGCCATAACCGCGGAAAGTCAACCATGAAAAAAGGCAGTGGCTGGCCTGTGGGGTATGAACCTGGCAAAGCCCTTACTGCATACTATAAATCAACATCTTATGAAGCCGGTGATGTAAAACATGTATATGCCAATGCGTTTGCAAAAGGGCATCACCAGCAGTTTATTGACTGGCAGCAGTCCAAACATAAAACCGAAGGTGTGACTTGCACATCATGTCACTATGTGCATCAGCTAGGCATGCCGCCGACACGATCCCAGACAAATTTTTCAGGGTCTAAGCAATGCCTGAGCTGCCATGAAATGATAAACAATAATTTTGCTCACTCCATTCATTCCTTTGCAAATTGCGTGGGCTGTCATATGCCCAAGATTGCAAAGAGCGCTGAATCCGGAGATATTCACAGCCATGTCTTTGTTCCGCTGCTACCTGAAGACACATTGAAAAACCCCAAAGTCCCTAATTCATGTCAGACCTGTCACAAACACAAGAATGAAGATCTAAATGAGCTCCAGAATAAGTGGGAAACACTTGCAGTTTTACCCAAACCAGTGGCACAGGCAATTCAGTCAATCAAATATAAAAAGGGTAATTAAAACCGCAGGAGTGGGTTATGCGAAATTCAATTTATATCAGTAAGACGATAGTTTGGATAATACCCCTAATCCTGCTTGTATTGCTCCTTTTCCCTGTCCAATCTTCTGGGCGGGGAGAAGAAGTAACTTCCTATATCAATCGTTACAAGCAGTATGAAGTAAGTACCGGCTATTATGAAAAATATGAAGTAAAGCCGCGTCATGAAAGCCCTTTGGTGAGAAAATTTCGTGGTGTGGATCGGGAGCCATTTGCTTACAGTTCCACTTCCGCTTCCATACGCAATCGTAGTCACCTGGCCGATTCACACAGGGGTATTAAATTTTATGATAATAGAAGATGTGAAGAGTGTCATATCAATGAAACCCATGATATTCATACAGTCCGCGCTAACTTAACCTGCAGGCAGTGCCATGGCCCGGAACCCATTGCAAGCATTGATCACTACTATTCACCCATGAATCCCATAAGAAGGCATGCATATATCTGTTCAAAATGCCATGAGGGCGCTTCTGCCTCCTTTGCAACTTATGTAATCCATGAACCGGCAGCCGGATCTTTAAGCACGAAAACAACTTTTCCAGCACTGTATTACTCATATTGGTTTATGTTGATACTGTTGGCAGGAACTCTGGGTTTTTTCATTCCACATTCCATACTGATGGGGGTAAGGGAATTGTTCAGGAAAAGAAAGGATAGGTGACGATGATGGGGGCAATACGCATTAAGCGATTTAGTATTTTGGACAGGGGGTTTCATCTTTTCCTTATTCTAACTTTTTTAATTCAAACTGCAACAGGATTCAGCCGTTTGTTTTCGCCAACTAACTGGGGCAAAAATCTGAATGCTATTTTTGGAGGATATGAGACGTCAATTTTAATCCATAAATGGGTAGGGGTGCTGATGATCTGGGGATTTATATTCCATACCCTTTACCTGTTGACAAGAATAGACTGGAAAAATTTAGGGACAAGTCTTTTCGGCCCTGACTCCCTTATACCCAATATCCATGATGTAAAACATCTCTGGCAAAGAATTCTCTGGTTCTTCGGCTTTGGGCCTCGCCCCAAAATGGGTCGTTGGGCTTACTGGGAAAAATTTGATTACTGGGCAGTCTACTGGGGAATGCCCCTTTTGGCCATCACTGGTGTGATGCTGATGTATCCCATTATTGCAAGCAGCTATGTGCCTGGCTGGACCCTTAATGTTGCAGTGTTATTACACAGGGCGGAAGCAATCCTTGCAGTGTCTTATATCTTTATTGTCCATTTTTACGTGGGTCATTTAAGACCTTCAAGTTTTCCTATGAATGAAGCCATGTTTGCAGGCAGTATTCCAATGGAAGAGTTGGAAGATGAAAAACCGACCTGGCTTAAGCAATTGAGAAATGAAGGTAAACTTGAAACAGCCAAAGTAAAACCTCCATCACTTTTATATAAGGCCATCTATTTCATTTTTGGATATGCAGCTTTGGGATTTGGTATGTATCTTTTAATAAACGGGATTTTATACAGCCGTTACATAACATTACACTAGATTCAGTGGTTGTACTTTTTTTCCGGTATTGGGGGATATTATATACCTTTGGTGAGAGCAGGAATTTATAGTTCTAACAATAACAATTCATAGCCAATTGATCAAAAATTTTAATAAAAAAGTATTTATAATTTTGGATAAGCTGAAAGTCCATCATAGCCATATGGTGGCTGATTGGTTATAAAATATAATTTTGACTCCAAGATTCTATTTTCAAGTAGTCTCTTTTTCGGCAAAATCAGGAACTCAAGCTTACTTGCATCTGTTAAAACCATTTTTCAACAAAATTTTAATAAAGTATATTTTTGGTATCATGGAGTATTCCAGCTTCGGAATACTCCACCTTAGGATAATAATCCTTGACTGTCGGTTTTAAATTTTTTGGGTTTGAAATGGTAAGGACTATGAATACAAGTCGTCGCTTTTAGATGCCGAGTTCAACTAAAAACTTATACCATTAGTCAATACCAGAAATAATATTAGAGTTTCGAGATATAATCTTCAAAGTTAATTTTCCAAAGGGAATCCTTATTGCTTTTCAGCGGATTAAATGATTCCTCAAAATTAAAAT
>CAXMTQ010000223.1:0-378 GCA_964196205.1 uncultured Desulfobacula sp. | reverse complement strand
TTTCGGTTCATTTGGATGTAGATTTGTTGTAAATAGTGGCTTAACCTAGAGTGTACAATATCGGGGGAGGATCAGTAACCATGTGGAAAGAATTGGGGTTGAATCTCGAAGCCCATGATGCCCTGCTCAATGTCCTAGGAAATGCGTATAATGATATTTTTCTGGCCCAGAATGACAGACCTGAAGAAATGGGATATTTTGATTTTGTCATGAGCGGTTTCAAAACAGTTCTGAATAAACGGTTTCAATTTTTTTAAATATCTTTTTCCAGGTGTATGATCCTGTTGTTGAAAAGGTATAGTCCATGTCCGGCTCAACATTTTCCATAACTTCTTCAATGGTCTGTCGTAAAATCCGGGCCAGGCGGTTTTCGAGCAG
>CAXMTQ010000222.1:0-4151 GCA_964196205.1 uncultured Desulfobacula sp. | reverse complement strand
ATATTCCTGTTGATACTCTTGAAGCAAAAATAAAAGATCTTCCTGCTGACAAACCCATTGTATATTTCTGCTCAACAGGAGCAAGAGGCGGAGAAGCCTATTACATGACACTGGATGTAAGGGAATCTTTAAAAGAGGTCTTTTACGTGGAAGCCGAAGTTGAATTTAAAGATGGCAAATTTACAATTAAAAAACCTTAAAATTAATTTCAGCTTTAATTAAATTTTTAAAAAACAGCAAATCTATCAATAATGCAGCAGGATTTTTTTCCTGCTGCATTTTTTATTTCCATAGCAACATAACATGTCACTATACTGACCTCTATTTTTTACAGTTATCCTTGACTTATCTACCCAAATTGATTAGTAAAATTCAAATAACAGGTATTGATAATCTACTAACGGGGATATTATGGTAAAAAACAAAATTATCCAACATTTGATTGAAAAAGAGTGGTGTAAAGGGTGTGGCATCTGTGTTCATTTTTGCCCCAAACAAGTACTTGAACTTGATAAAAATGGCAAGGTAGAGGCTGTACGGCCGGAAGATTGCATAGCGTGTAAGCTGTGCGAACTTCGATGCCCTGATCTGGCAATACAAATCATAGAAGAGCAGGAAAAGGAATATGAAAAACAGTAATAATATAAGATTTATTCAGGGTAACGAGGCCTGTGTTGAAGGTGCTATCTATGCCGGGATAGATTTTTTTGCCGGATACCCCATTACTCCTTCCACTGAAATATTAGAGCATCTTGCAGCGCGGCTTCCCCAAAAAGGCGGAAAATTCATACAAATGGAAGATGAAATTGCTTCAATGGGTGCAATCATTGGTGCATCACTTACCGGAAAAAAAGTGATGACAGCAACTTCAGGCCCTGGATTCTCCCTTAAACAGGAAGCTCTCGGATATGCATGCATGGCAGAAATTCCCTGCGTAGTTGCCAATGTTCAGCGTGGCGGTCCTTCAACAGGGAACCCCACCCATGTAAGCCAGGGGGATGTGAACCAGGCAAGATGGGGAACCCATGGTGATCATTCGATTATAGCCCTTACAGCATCCAATCATCAGGATGTATTCAAAATAACCGTGGATGCTTTTAATATGGCAGAAACATATCGCACACCTGTGGTACTTTTGCTGGATGAAACCATTGGCCATATGAGAGAAAAATTAGTAATTCCAGAACCGGGAGAACTTCCTGTAGTAGAACGTCTCAGGACTTCTGTCAAAGGCGGAATAGATTATCACCCTTACCTTCCAAGAGAAGATGGCAGACTTCCAATGTCTGATTTTGGTGGAGAACACAGATACAATGTTACAGGTCTTTTCCATGACATGTGGGGTTTTCCCAACAATAATCCAAATGTTGTGGGAGGACTGTTGAGGCATCTTGTGGATAAAATTGAAAATAATGTTAATGATATCTGTATGTATAAGGAATACTGGCTGGATGATGCAGAATACATCCTGATTTCATATGGATCTTCTGCCAGATCTGCCATTCACCTTGCAAAAAACAGAAGAGCCCGTGGAATGAAAATAGGCGTTCTCGAGCTTCAGACTCTCTGGCCGTTTCCTACGGAGATGATAAGGGAAAAATGTGCAGGTGCCAAGGCTGTTATTGTGGTTGAAATGAACATGGGCCAGGTGGTCACACAAGTAAAAAATGCAGTTGACAATCCCAATAATGTCTTTCTTGCCAATAAAATTACCGGAGAATTGATCTCACCAGACGATATCAAATCCCTTTTAAGAATGATTCAGGGGAAAGGGGTATAATATGACAGAAAACAAATATGATTTTAAGGACTATATTCGACAACGCTTTTTCCCCCATATATGGTGTCCTGGTTGCGGACATGGCATTGTTCTTGGTTCTTTGCTAAGAGCTGTCCATGAACTTGGTCTTAATAAAAATGAAATCGTAATAACTTCAGGGATTGGATGTTCATCCAGAATTTCCGGTTATGTTGATTTTCACTCCCTTCATACCATCCACGGGAGAGCGCTATCCTTTGCCACAGGGGTTAAGCTTTCCAAACCTAATTTAAAAGCCATTGTGCCAATGGGTGATGGTGATGCCCTTGCCATTGGCGGCAATCATTTTATCCATGCAGCAAGGCGTAACATTGATATCACTGCCATTGTCATGAATAACAGGATTTACGGAATGACAGGCGGGCAGTTTTCTCCTCTGTCAGGTTGTGGCAAACAAGCTACAACAGCACCATATTCAACCATTGACAGAGAGTTTGATGTGGTCGAACTTGCAAAAAGTGCAGGAGCAACATTTGTTGCAAGATCCACAGTTTTTCATGCTAATGAATGCAAGGATATATTAAAAAAAGGTATCAATCATAAAGGTTTTTCCGTTGTGGAAATCTTGACACAATGCCCCACCTATTATGGGAGAAAAAACAAGGAGGGCGATGCTGTCCAGATGATGGAGAATTATAAAACCAATACAGTAAAAATCGGATCCAAAAAACTGGAAAAAAATCCTGATTTGATCCAGAGGGGAATTTTTGTTGAAAACAATGATGTCCCTGAATATTGTGAAGCATATGATAGAATTATCGAGAAAGCAATGAAAGGACAAGCATAATGGAACGTTCAAGAATAGTTTTTTCAGGTTCGGGAGGACAAGGTGTTATAACGGCCGCAATCATCCTTGCCAAAGCTGCAGCGATTTTTGAGGGTAAAAATGCCATCCAGTCCCAGAGCTATGGTGCAGCAGCAAGGGGAGGTGCCACAAGGACTGACATTGTTATTGCAGATTCTGAAATAAATTTTCCGAAAGTGCTCCAGCCCAATATTCTGGTGAGCCTTACCCAGGAAAGCTATAATAAATTTTCTCCTATCATAAGGCCCGGGGGTCTGCTTCTCGTGGACTCAAAATATGTTACAATCGGAAAAAAAGTGGATGCCAAACATAGAGTTCTTCCCATGTTTGATACGGTATTAAAAGAGATTGGAAAACCCATTGTATTCAATATATGTATGCTGGGCGCCCTCATTGGTATTACCAAACTCATAAAACCCGAATCTATCTTAAAAGTTCTTGAAACAACAATACCAAAAGATTTTATGGAGATGAATAAAAAAGCCCTGGAGATAGGCATGAAAATGGGGGAGATTTGAAATTTGAATTGTGAGATTTGAGAAGAAGTATTGCCTCACCACTCACATCTCACCACTATTAATCCTTTGAAGGCGGCGTTGCAGGAGCTGCTGCAGGAAAGAGATCTTCAAGATTTAAATCCTTGATTTTTTTCAGACAATCTTCCAATGCCTGTTGTTCATTTTTACCTGCCCCCTGATGTTCTGGCTTTGCAACAATATTAATGAGGTTGGGGACAGCTATAAACTCTCCTGCCAGGTTCCCTTGAATTTTCTGATGCAAATCAATATAAATCATTCTACCATTTCTGATAAGATTATATTTTGAAACTTTTGTTAAAATATCTTTTTGATGAAGTTCCATTACTATCTCCTTTTAATATTCTATTGGCTGATTGAGATTAAATTGGCATATCGTGTAACACGTTGACATGTTTTGTTAATGTTTGATCAAATATACAACTTTAACATTGCTGTTGATCAAAATTTTCCCAAGAGAAAAACCCCCGATATCTTGTGATACAGATCCGGACCTGGCATTGCTCTCCATAAGCATTTTTGATTTCCAAGGCTTGCTGGATGATTGATCATCTTCAATCACTAATGGACCATCCAGATCAACACCCAGGGTCTTTGCCATGATGTGAGCTTTCTCTTTGGCAGCCAGCAAAGCTTTAATCCTTGCCTTATTCTGTGCTTCAATACGTTTTGAATAACCATATCCAATATTATGGATGCTCATATCTTTGATTTTTGAAAGACCTATCCACAGGTGCTGATATTGAGTAAAATCGGTTAATTTAAAAGTAACCTGTGAGGAAGCAAAAAAGCCCTTTTGCACTCGACGTCCTTTTTCATGCTTCCAGTTCTCTCCAAATTGCATCATGGAAGTTTGCGTATCATCTTTAGCAATACCAGTTTCGCTAAGGAGTGAAAGAACCGATAAAACAATCTTACTGTGCTGTTTTGCAATTTCTTCAATACCAGTCCCTTTATTGGTAATTTTGAGGGACCAAAACATTTCATCTGG
>CAXMTQ010000221.1:3766-4163 GCA_964196205.1 uncultured Desulfobacula sp. | reverse complement strand
AGACACTGGTCCAGATAGCGGAATAACCGCCAATGGACGGGAATGTGTAATGATCCAAAGTTAACGACCAGTCATAAGGCCATGTTTTGACAAAGGAACCGATAATTACAGTGGCAAAAACAATGATAATTGATGAGCAGATAATAATATTATAAGTGGAAAAACAGATTTTTTTCAAAGTTCTTGAAGGCGGTATAAATGGTTGTGCCGCACCACTGATCATTGAAAATGTCTTCCTGGAAATATAATAGTTTAACATAAATGCCATCAATGAAGGCACTAAAAGAATAATCGCAATCGTTGCACCCAGATCAAACCGGTATAGATTTGTAAGCTGTGAATATATCTCTGTTGCCATCACATTATAATTCCCGCCGATAACAACAGGATTTCCAAA
>CAXMTQ010000221.1:0-3756 GCA_964196205.1 uncultured Desulfobacula sp. | reverse complement strand
TTATTATCCCGTACTTTGCTGACGGCAGTGTAATTCTCATAAATGTCTTAAAAGGAGATGCTCCCAAGCTTTCTGCAGCTTCATCCAGCCGGATGTCAACAGCAGATAATGTTGTAAACAGGATCACAAATGAGTGGGGCAGACAATATAATACTTCTGAGACTATAATGCCCACAGATCCATAAATATTCCAGTCCGTTTCAAACAGATGAGAAGTAATCAGTCCATTTCTGCCAAACAGGTATATCAAAGCCAGTGCCTGCATGATAGACGGCGCTATCAACGGCAGCATAATAATATTTCGATAGGCACCTTTAAACCGAATTGTAGTCCGGGTTAATGCATAAGCAAAGAAAAAGGTAATTATTGTAACAATAATTGTCGTCATGATTGAAATATAAAGACTGTGCCACAATGCATTTACAGTATACGCTGTTGTAAAATATTTATAGAAATTAACTAAAGTAAATGTTGAAAATCCAACTTTACCACCCTCAAAAAAACTTAATTGCAAAATGGTAAGCAGGGGAAATATCATAAAAAAAAGAAGTAGCCCGCCAATACAAATTGTAACCGACGGTACAATAAATTTATCAAATTCCATCCGGGAGGCTGGAACCTTGTATTGTTCCAATGTTTTAGCTGTGTTTGCAGTTGTTTCCATGTTTTTATCCTGACAATTGTTTTTGTTTATAAATTTCAGATTACATATTTGCAGCAAATACATGGAAAGAATCAGGCGGGAAATAGAGATTAACAGAGTCTCCCATTTTTATTCCCAGTTCTTCATATCTTTTTTCAACAATATCAACAGTAATTTCAATACCATCGATATTGAACATCAATTGGACAACTGCCCCTAAAAAAGTAACGACATCAATTTCAACTTTCATAAGATTTGATGGTACAAAATCATTTGTGATCTCGTCATCAGTCAATAAATCAATTTTTTCTGGACGAATCGCTACATTAATCTGATCACTGTTAACGCTATTGATGCCGTCAATTTTTAACTGATGTTCCCCTAACTTTAAGGTATTGTTTTTATGGGTGCCGGTAATAAAATTGGATGTTCCTACAAATTTTGCAACAAAGTGGTTTTCCGGTCTACGGTATATATCCCATGGTGTCCCCACCTGTTTTATTTTTCCACCTTCCATAATAACCACACGATCCGCCATGGTAAGGGCTTCTTCCTGATCATGGGTAACATATATCATGGTAATCCCCAGATCATTTTGCAGCTTTTTAATCACCACCCTTAATCTTACACGAATTTTTGCATCCAGTGCGCTTAATGGCTCATCCAATAACAATACCTTGGGTTTGATCGCAATGGCACGCCCGAGTGCCACACGTTGCTGCTGACCACCACTCAATTGCGCCGGATAATGGGTTTTCCATTCAGTCAATCCCATTAAATTAAGCATTTCCTCAACCCGGTCTTCCATTAGATTTTTCGGAACGTTTCTCATTTTCAAACCAAATGCAATATTTTCTGCAACCGTCATGTTTGGAAACAAGGCATATGATTGGAAAACAATTCCAAAATTACGTTTTTGCGGAATTATATCTGATATATCCTTTTTATCATACATCAATGTGCCAGAGGATTGCTTTTCAAATCCGGTGATAATTCTTAGCAATGTAGTTTTTCCGCAGCCACTGGGTCCGAGGAAACAAACAAACTCCCCGGGTTCAACTGTCAGGTTTACGTCTTTAACAGCGATTAGTGAACCAAAATTTTTATTAATATCTTTTAAAACCAGTTTTTTGGACATGTTGCCTCTTTCTTTTGCTCAATACAATTCTGATGGTTATTGTGGTATTCTGCACATTCAATTTCCAGTGCATTAACCACAACATTTTTGATTCCAGATAATGGATTCATGGGTACAGACAAAATTGAATCCCGTAAAATGATATTTTACGGGATTCAATTAAAATCTTATTTTTTATTCATTTTTCAACTTTCCAGGTTGAAACTGAGATTACTTCCTCAAACCTATTTTAGGAATAAATTTGACCACACTTCCAGTATCTCACTTCTATGCTTTGCCTGCCATGGGAAATCCATTGGTGCTAAATTAATTGAAGACAATGCCGGCATTCCTTCCGGTCCTTTGATCCCTGGATAGCTCACACCCAGTTTTAATTCAGCATAAGCATTCATTGCTTTTTTACTTATAGCCCAATCTAAGAATTTTTTGGCTGCGGCTTTATTTTTAGCACCTTTTGCCAGTGCATTTGATTCCAGTTCAAAACCAACACCTTCTTCAGGAAAAATCATGTTAACCGGAAAGCCTTTCTTTTTTAATGAAGAATATACAAACGCAAATGAACAACCAATGGCATATTCACCAGCAGCAGTTAATTTTGCCGGTTTTGAACCACTTTTAATATATTGGCCCATATTAACATCCAGTTTTTTCAAATAATCCCAGGCAAGATTATCTTTAATGGGCTTATTTTTATAATCAGGATCCATCATGACCAGTAAACTGGCGATCTGCAGGAAACCTGTACCGGAGCTGGCAGGGTTTGGCATAATCAAATGGCCTTTATAGGAAGGATTTAACAGATCATTCCAGCCCTTAGGTGATGGTAAATTTTTCTTCTTCAACACCTTGGTATTTGTTACAAAAGCAGCTGCATATAAATCCATTGCTGTCCAATAACCATCCGGATCTTTAAAATTTTCAGGAATCTTGTCCCATCCCGCAGGTTTATAGGGTTCAATCATACCTGTTTCAACAAAGCCCGCTAAATTTGTTACAGCCCAGCCCCAGATAACATCAACCTGGGGATTGTTTTTTTCAGCCAGCATCCTGGCGCCAAGTTCACCAGTTGACAAACGAATTGCCTGGATATCAAGCGATGGCAAGTCTTTTTTAGCAACAGCCAAATATTTTACAATTTCATCATTCTCAAGAGATGTGTAAATAACGACTTTATCTTTTGCAAAACCTATTCCGGTAAAGACAAATAACGAAAACAAAGTCAAACTGATAATCAAACTTAATTTCTTCATAATCCGGTTCTCCTTAACTGTTTCTAAATTAGGAATAGAGCAATTCCCTATTCCGGTGTTTACTCACAAAACAAAAATTATGCTTTAGTTAGCTTTTCTTTCCTGGCAGCATTCAGCCAGACGATTTCATCCAAAAAGAACTTAGAATACGAGCTTTAGTTTTGTCAAGAAGAATATAAAATCATTTATAAACCCGTAAATTATTTTAGTTTTTCATTATAAGCGTATTAATCCAGTTTGCAAATTCACATTGCCTGATGTTTCTGTCTAACACATCATCATCAATCACAAGCTGCCATCTCAGATCTTTTCTGTCAGGCTGATCTGCCAGCTCCTTCATGCGCTCAACCATAGCATCCAGAGCTTTCTGGTCCTTATAAAGCCCTATTTCAATAAGTTTTTCAGCGCGTGCAATAATAAGGCATGCCATTTCCCGCAAATTGTATTCCGGGTGGTACTGGGTGGACCAAAAAGTCCCTTTTTTGTGGGTAACACAAAGAGCCTGAACCTCTGTAAACTCATTTCCGGCAAGAACAACTCCTCCTTCAGGCACTTTGGTGGTAATGTCATCGTGACTGATAAATGCTTCGTAAACATCCGGTTTCCCCTGTAACATGGGGTGGTCTTTCACCGCTTGTTCTTTGCTTATTTTACGGGCAATCCCCATTTCCTTGCCTTTAGGGTTCGGATCAACCCTGCCGCCGGCTGCGACCACTGAAATCTGG
>CAXMTQ010000220.1:0-4188 GCA_964196205.1 uncultured Desulfobacula sp. | reverse complement strand
AGCTCTGCTTAGCTGGGTGTATCTGTTTTATTCGCACAACAGTGAACCTGTCAATTATTTTCAAGAGACGTTTTTGTATGTATTTGTTTTTGGGATTGTTTTTGGCATTCCCATCTCATATTTTTTCTCTTCAAAACAAAAAATAATTGAGTCGGAAAAATTGATCCAGAAGGAAAAAATTAAGCGCCTGACCATAGAAAAAGAGGCCGCCATGACAAGTTTGAGGCTCTTACAGGCTCAGATTGAACCACATTTTTTATTTAACACACTTTCAAATGTCATCTCTCTTTTTGACATTGACATTGAAAAAGCCAGACAAATGCTCATTAACATCAATGAATATTTAAGAATCTGTCTGCAAAGAACCAGGCAGGAGATGATTACTCTGACTGAAGAACTTGATCTCGTGCGGCAATACCTTGAGATATTTAAAATTAGAATGGGAAAAAGACTTAATTATGAAATTAATGACCGCACCTCTATTTCTGAACTTCCATTTCCACCGCTGATTATTCAACCACTTGTTGAAAACAGTATTAAATACGGGATTGAGCCTCAATTGGATGGCGGTACAATTACAATAGATTGCTGGGTTGAAGAGAGTATTCTTAAAATCGAGATTATAGATACAGGAACCGGGCTGGATAAAGATGCTGGAAAGGCAGGTATAGGAATAAATAATGTAAGCTTGAGATTAGATAATATTTATGATGGTGAAGCAGGTTTAGAACTTACCCAAAATTATCCGACCGGAATAAAAGCTGTGATAAAGGTGCCATTATGAAACCATTGACTGCCATTATTGCAGATGATGAAGAGAATTTAAGAGTTGGAATTGCAAAACTATTGGAACGGTTATGGCCGGATTTGAAAATTGCAGGACATGCCCAAAATGGAATCAAAGCTTTATCATTAATAGAGCGTGAACAACCAGATATTGCATTTCTTGATATAAAAATGCCTGGAATGACAGGTTTAAAAGTGGCAGAACAGGTAGCTTCATTTTGTAAAGTTGTCTTTATTACAGCTTTTGATCAATTTGCTGTCCAGGCATTTGAAAATGAAGCCATAGATTATATTTTGAAACCTGTGACGCTAAAGCGTCTGGAAAAAACCATTGCGCGTTTAAAAAGAGAGTTTAATACGGCAAACCCCTCATATGGTTTTGATCAAAAAATGAAAAAAATCATTCAAGTATTAGAAAACAAAAATATGCCTGAATACCTGAACCTGATTAAAGTAAGAAGCGGATCAAGCTTAAGGTTTGTTCCGGTTTCCCAGATTATTTTTTTCAAGGCTGAGGATAAATACACTGTTGTACAGACACCTGAGAATGAATTTTTAATTAAAACTCCAATTAAAACCCTTGAAAACAGACTTGATCCAAAGCAGTTCTGGAGGGTACACCGAAGTACTATCGTCAATATTGAGCGGATACAAATCATCAAGCGCTCTTTTACCAATCAAATGATTATTGGTTTTGACAAGATTGACCATAATATTGCAGTAAGCAGGTCATATGAACACCTTTTTAAGTAATTGCAGGCAATCTCATGGCAATTAGTTTCTCCAACGCAAAAATTGGGGTGGTGTAACAGCCTGTCAAACACAATCTAACTGCACTTTGTGAAACCACAAGCATAACATTTCTTACAGCCCTCTTCAAAGGCAAGAGTCTGCCCGCACTCCGGGCAGAGATCAGATTTAAGTTTATTTACAGGGTGTTTTTTTATATTACCATTTCCATTTATCATGTATCTTTTTTCAAGCACTTTGGCAATGGCATCGGGAATTGAATGCACAAGCCCGCCTTCCTGGAAAACAGCGTGTTCGCCCCTGATACCTTTAATCTGATCGATAATCTCCTCTACTTCAACACCTGATCTTAATGCCAATGAAATAAGTCGTCCAATAGCTTCGGTTTTGGCCATGGTGGATTTGCCGGATTTGCCTATGGTTGCAAAAAGTTCAAAGGGTCTGTTGTGGAACTCAGATACTGTTATATAAAGATATCCCATACCGGTTTTAATTCTTTGTGTAAATCCCTCAAGAATAGCCGGACGTGTCTGACCGGCAGACAAAAAATCATTGCCATTGCCAGTTTCTTTATTCCCTTTACCGGAGATTGACAGCACCTGGTTGTCTTTGCTTCCATCCCGGTAAATTGTCACACCTTTGCACTTTAATTTAAATGCCTGGTCATAAACATATTTAACATCTTCTTTAGTTGAATCATGGGGGAGATTGACCGTTTTTGAGACAGCATTATCCGTGTGCCTCTGGAATGCTGCCTGCATCCTGATATGAACCTCTGGTTTGATGTCATGTGCTGTTACAAAGACCTTTCTCAAAGCCACAGGAATCTGTGAATTCCCTTTGACAGTTCCGTTTTCAGCAATCTGTTCCATAAGCTCTTCACTGTAAAAACCCTCTGTTTTTGCCATTTTTTCAAAAACAGGATTAACTTCGAGAAGCTTGTCATTATCCATTACATTTCGAACAAAACTCAATGCAAAAGCAGGTTCAATACCACTGGAGCATCCGGCAATAATACTCAAGGTCCCTGTAGGAGCAATTGTAGTTGTGGTGGCATTGCGCATACCGCCGGCCTTGTTATCTTTGTAGATGCTTTGGTCAAAATTTAAAAAACTACCCCTGGTCTTTGCCAGTGCACAGGAGGCTGCATGGGATTCTTTTTGAAGAAATGACATGATCTGTTCTGCAGTATCTATGGCATCGTTGGAATCATAGGAGAGGTTCAGCATAAAAAGCAGATCTGCAAATCCCATAATGCCAAGGCCTATCTTTCGGTTTGATTTCACCATCTCTGCTATATCATCAATGGGATATTTTGACATGTCAATGGTGTTATCCAGAAAACGGACGCAAAGATGGATGGTCTCTTTTAAACTGTCATAATCTATGACAGGGTTACCATTTTTTTTAATAACAAATTTGGTCAGGTTAATTGAGCCCAGGTTACATGCCTCCATGGGTAAAAGAGGTTGTTCACCGCATGGATTGGTGGATTCAATATCTCCAAGGCCGGGTATTGTGTTGTATCGGTTAATTTCATCTAAAAATATAATACCGGGATCTCCAGTACTCCAGGCCTGTTTGATAAGTTCCTGGTAAACTGACATGGCATTTAATTTACCAGATGGTTGCTGGCTGCGAGGATCAATTAAATCATATTCTGCCTCATCTTGAACCGCGGCCATAAATTTGTCTGTCACACCAACGGAAATATTAAAATTATTGAGTTCTTTCTTGTTGTTTTTACATTTAATAAAGGAGATGATATCGGGATGATCCACACGGAGAACAGCCATGTTTGCCCCCCGCCTGGTTCCACCCTGTTTGACCTGTTCAGTGGCCGTGTTAAAAATTTTCATGAATGAAACAGGTCCTGAGGCAACACCGCCGGTGGAGCCTACCCTGCTGTTTTCCGGGCGCAGCCTGGAAAATGAAAATCCTGTTCCTCCACCTGATTTATGAATGGTTGCTGCATTTTTAACTGCTTCAAAAATATCATTAATGCTGTCTTCCACAGGAAGAACAAAGCAGGCTGCAAGCTGACCCAGTTCTCTTCCTGCATTCATTAGAGTTGGAGAGTTAGGTAAAAATTTAAACTCAGACATAAGGTGGTAAAACTGATCTTCAATTGCCTTGATATCAGCTTTTTTGTCATAGTTTTTTTCAGCCTGTGCAATATGAGCAGCCACTCTTTGAAACATATCTTCAGGGGTTTCACATATTTGACCTGACTTGTCTTTTTTAAGATATCTGCGCTCTAAAACAGTTCTTGAATTTTTTGATATAAAATTGATGAGATTATTAGATTCTTTTTGTCGGCTCATATTTAAAACTCCTGTTCGTTAGTAGTATGTCTGAAATTTAAGATTTTAAAATTTGACTTTAAAGGTCCAAAGACAAAATTTAATAGATAAAAATATACTTTATATAGTATTTTAATAAAAAAGCAAGCACAATATATAGAATTTTGCTATTTGATGCTAACCTATGGAATTAATATTAAATATATTTTAGTGCAGGTTGTAGCTCTTATGCAAATCATTGAAGGGATGGCATATCAAAACACTTTAAAAACCAGGCAGTGGATTCAGTCTCAAACTCTTTTTGGTCTTTTTTGCTGGTCATCTGGTGGTCTCCGTTTTTATGGATGAT
>CAXMTQ010000219.1:0-4189 GCA_964196205.1 uncultured Desulfobacula sp. | reverse complement strand
AGTAAATCAACATCTCTGAATTCATCTCTATCTCCTTTTGAAGACCTTAATAGAGTGAAACCAAATTTTGACAATGTAATTCTTGAGATATAATTGTAAAAAACTGTTCCACGAACCCTATTTTTTGTTGGATGGCCTATTGAAGCATTTCTTATTGCGCGAACCTTTTTGAGTTGGTCATTAATTTTAAAATCAACCTCAAATGCCTCTGAAAGATGTTTTACTGCATCCTGCTGTATAAAAAGGGATTGTAATAACCCATACGTGTAAATATACTTTAAGCCATCGTTTTCAGGGTAGTCCGACACCAGATATTCTTCAATGGAAAGAGTAGTGTCTCCGGTAGTATCCAAAGAGCTGCATATTTGATTCCAATTATCCAGATCTTGCAATAAATCGGTTTGATATCTCGTAGTGTTAATATATCTCCGGACAGAATCTTCTTCGGCTGATATCCTATGCAACGTTGAAATTAAAGATTCAATTTTTTGATTTTGGTCTTTCAAATGAATATTTCCGATTTAAAATGTTTAACTCACTGGCTTGTCCACGTGCAGTGGTTTGTTCAACGGCCCGGGGATGTAGGGTGGTAAGTTCACCTTTGACTACTGCTGATGCTTTGCTTCACCATGTCCGTCATAACAAGTAGTTAACCGGTTGTCCGCATATCTTGCAGTAATAAAAAGCTGGTTGGCATTTTATACTGTTTATTTTATTATTTCCTAACCGCATATCATTCATTTTTAATGATATTTTTATGGAGAATATCATGATGATTAACATACCACAAGAAAAGGGCTTTTACAGAAACTATAAATATTTTTAAAACAGCTCCGCTCCTTTGCTTACATTACAGACTGATGAAAGCAAATTATATTTCTAATAGTCTGAAAAAAGGTAAAAAGTAATATTTAATATATTGACCATACTCCAAGCTCCCTCTTTTGGCAAAATATTATTCACTTTTGGTTAAAAAATATATCCCCTCTAAAACTTTTCGAAAACATGACAGCCACGATGATTCACAAAGCCTGACTCTGTTAAAAAATATCTTGACTTTGAATAATTGTACATTGTATACCGTATACAATTATTAATTGTTTTACCTTTATATATATAATGATAAATGGAGATATCTATGGACCTTTTTAAAAATCTGACTGTACTATCCCTTGAACAGGCAACTGTTGCCCCATATCTTACCTATAGACTTGCCCAGGACGGAATGAATGTTATCCGGCTTGAACACCCTGTATATGGAGATCCCAACCGTTTTATCGGTGACAATGTTCTTGATGAAAAAAGAAGGAATACCTAAGTTCTCGGCATTAACTCAGGGAAAAAAGCGCTATCCTTGAACATGGCTGATCCTAAAGGTCAGCAGATTTTCAAAGAACTTATTAAAAAGCTTGATGTTGATATTTTTATTACCAATCAGCTGCCTAAAAATTACAAAAAACTTGGCATGTCCTATGAGATCATTAAGGAGGTTAAACCTGATATTATCTGGCTGGGTCTTACCGGATTTGGTCCTGATTCCAATGAAGGGGCCTATGATCCAATCCTGCAGGCAAGATCCGGGTTGATGGAACTTACCGGAGAAGCTGGCGGTGATCCCCAGGTTCTTGGGATCCCCCTTCCTGACATGGGAACAAGCGAACATGGTTACGGGCTTTTAATGAAAGCTTTATTTAAACGGGCAGCAACCCGTAAAGGTACACGTATTGATTTGTCCATGTTTGAATCAAGTGTATCCTGGATGACGGTTCCCATTACCCTTTCAAAAAGCTTTGGTGCCAATATTTCAAGACGTGGCAACACCCATGAATTTTTCAGCCCTGTGTCAGTCTATAAAACCAGTACCGGTTTTGTTTACCTTGCAGTTGGCAATGATAAACAGTGGAACTCAATGGTTTCCCAGGATATGTTCAAATCCCTTGCAACACAAGAGTATAAAACAAATAAGGGCAGGATTGAAGATGTTAAAAATCTGAACAATTCTATTAATGCAATCACTGAACAATATACTTCTGAAGAGCTTATTGAATTGTTCAATTCCATTACAGTGCCCATTTCAAAAATCAAAAACGTAAATGAAGTGGTGGAAGATCCTTTGGTTGCTAAACGGATTTTAACTTCAACTGATCCCAAAACAGGTCAAAAAGTAACCCTTGCTCCACCACCTAATATGACGCCTTTTCTGGAAGAGAATAATCAAAAACTTAGCTTCCCTCCAAGATTTGGTGAGCAGAATCAGGAAATATATGGGGAATTGCTTGGGTATGATGAGGCAACGTTAGATGAACTTAAAGAAAAAGGCATTATTTAATTTTTGAGCATAGCTCCTCTACGAGCCATCCAAACAAAAGGATATGAGTTCATGAAGCTGAACAATAAATTCAAAGAGAGAAAATCACTTGGCCAGGATGTGTTTGATTATCTGAAAAAGGCTATTATTGATCAGACAATTGAACCGGGTTCACGGCTTGTGGAAAGCAAAATTGCCGACATGCTCGGCATAAGCAGGACACCTTTAAGGGAAGCTTTGCACAAGCTTGAAAGAGAAGATTGGATTGAAAAAACATCTTCAGGCGGCTTCCAGGTCGTCACTCTGACAAAAGAAGATATTGAACAGACTTTTGGAATCAGAAGCGTTCTTGAAGCGTATGCTGCAAGACTTGCCGCTGAAAATTATAATACCAGGGATATTGAGCCTCTTGAAAAAAAGATGAAAGAGTTTCAGCAATGCCTTGAAAAAGAGCATGATTCTATCAAACTCCAGAAAATCAATACCCAGTTTCACGATCATTTATATGCCCTGAGCAAAAGCCCGAAATTAATCAAAATGATTAACCAGCTGCGTGCACATATCTCAAGATTCAGGCAGATTATCTTAAAACAAAAAGAGTATGCCCAAAAAAGCAATGATGATCATATCAAGATGGTTGCTGCCATTAAAAAAAGGGATGGGGCAGCTGTTGAACAGCTTGTTAAAACACATATTTTAAAAGGGAAAGACGCTGTTTTAAATACATTAGCACATGAAAAAGAAGAAAAAATCAGTGCCTGAGCCCCATAATGAAAAATAGTATTAAAAACATATTGTCAATTAAAGAGATATTATCAGGAAACAAGCTTGCAGGAGCAAGAATGATCCGGCTGATTGAAGAGAATGATCCTCAAGCGTTTGAATTGCTCAAACAACTGTATCCTTATTCGGGGCAGGCTCTTATCATTGGTATTACAGGCTCACCCGGTGTTGGTAAATCCACGTTGATTAATTCCATGATCCAGGAATTTCGTAAACTGGATAAAAAAACAGCTGTTGTTGCTGTGGATCCTTCAAGCCCTGTTTCAGGAGGTGCAATTCTCGGAGATCGTATCCGCATGCAAAAGCATGCTTCAGATGAAAATGTATTTATAAGATCCATGGCATCAAGGGGAGAAAAAGGCGGGCTTTCAAGGGCAACAAAAGATGCTGTTATTGTTTTGGATACAATGGGCTATGAAATCATCATTATTGAAACAGTGGGTGCAGGTCAGGGAGAATTTGAAATTGCAAACCTTGCCCACTCAGTTGGAATTGTCACTATTCCTGGAGCTGGAGACGGCATGCAGGCTGTGAAGGCCGGTATCCTTGAAAAAGGTGATATATTTATAGTCAACAAAAGTGATAAACCTGATGCAGATCAAGCCTTGCACCAGCTTAACATGATGCTTGAAATGAGAAACAGTTCGAGAACTGATTCTAAAGTAACCAATGGAACAAACTGGACACCAAAAGTGCTTAAAACCTCTGCACAAAATGGGGATGGTGTAAAAGAGGTTGTGGATACTTTTTTATCTCATTTTGATTTCATGAAAAAAAGCAACACATTTGATACCAAAAAAAATGAAATGGAAATATTATATTTTAATGCGCTTTTAAAGGATTTAACCCTGGACGTTTAACAGATAAATTAATAAATTAATTGAACGATAAAGGATTATTCTATGGAAACCACAAAAAAAATTCGGGTTTTAATTGCAAAACCAGGGTTGGACGGGCATGACAAGGGAGCTAAAATTGTCTGTCTTGCCTTAAGAGACGCAGGAATGGAAGTTATCTATTCAGGCCTTCACCAAACCCTTGACCAGATCATACAGACTGCTACCGAAGAAGCTGTAGATGTTATCGGATTAAGCATAA
>CAXMTQ010000218.1:0-4203 GCA_964196205.1 uncultured Desulfobacula sp. | reverse complement strand
GGATTACTGCATATGATTACTGGAATGCATCTTTTGCCCAGGAAGCCGGTATGGATATGATTCTTGTGGGCGATTCCCTTGGAATGTGCGTGTATGGTTATGAAGGCACAATTCCTGTTACCATGGATCAATGCATTTATCACAGCGAGGCTGTAAGACGTGGTGCTAAAGACACATTTATAATAGGCGATATGCCTTTTTTGTCCTATCAGGTCAGTGTTGAAAATGCTGTTTTAAATGCTGGCAGATTTCACAAGGAAGCGGGTGTAGATGCCATCAAGCTTGAAGGAGGGAAAAGAGTATGCCCCCAGATCCAGGCAATAACTGACGGCGGAATGCTTGTAATGGGTCATATAGGACTTACACCACAAAGTTCAGGCCAGCTTGGCGGATTTAAGGCACAGGGTAGAACTGCCAAAGCAGCACGTGAACTTATTGAGGATGCTCAAGCCATTCAGGATTCAGGCGCCTTTGCCCTGCTTGTTGAGGCAGTTCCTCCTGAAGTGTGTAAAATTATTAAAGATACCTTAACTATTCCTGTCTACAGTATTGGAGCAGGTATTGAAGCAGACGGGCAGTTGATGATCTCTTCAGATGTTACCGGGGTTTTTCAGGCTTTTACCCCAAAATTTGTAAAAAAATATGAAAACCTTGCAGACAAAACAATCAAGGCATTTTCCGACTACAGAAAAGATGTTGTAGAGGGAAACTTTCCAGCACCGGAACATACATACAAAATGGTTGATGGTGAACTGGACAAACTAAAAGCATTATTAAACAAAGGATAGAAAAATGAGTGAGCGATTAAATCAAATCCAGGATTTTATGGAAAAACAGGGTATCCCTGGACGGGATGGTTATGAACTTGAAGCTTCAGGCAAAGCATTTCCCGACGGCGCAAATTTCAGGACTGAGATTGCAGGTGTTGAAAGAGCCTCCACAATGGAAGCTATGATTAAAGAAGCAGATAAAAGAGGGATTGTCATCCACAGAGCCATTGCAGCAGTTGGAGGTTCAACATATTGTGATGCCCAGGAGCTGAAAGATATGGCACAGATGGCAAATGAAGCGAAAATAGAGATTGTCATGACTGTGGGCCATAGAAAAGGGTGGGATGTCGGCAGTAAGGAGATGGCTACTGCAGAAGGCAAAATGCAGGGATTCCGTCTTAGAGGATCTGACAATATTGCCTTTCACATTGCCGATATCATGAGAAGTATTGATGCAGGATTCAGAGGTTTTCTTGTCTATGATGAGGGAGTCTTGTTTATCCTCAATAAAATGAGAGAAGAGGGATTGATTCCTGCTGAAACCATTTTTAAATTTTCAGTATTTGGCGGATACTGCAATGCTGCAGGAGCAAAAGTTGTTGAAAGCATGGGTGCAAACTCTTTGAACCCTATTTCAGATATTTCAAGGCCGATTCTCTCATCAATTAGAAAAGCAATCGATATTCCTCTTGATGTTTATATTATTGTACCCAACTCTTTTGGCGGAAATTTCAGAGCATATGAAACTCCTGAAATTGCAAAGGTTGCATCTCCATGTTATTTTAAATATGAACCTGGAACTTCTGAAGATGATATCTATATGCCGTGGGTTGCTGAAGATTGGCATGAAAATTTTATAAAACAAAAGGTAAAAATTGCTTCCATTGTCTTGGAAATAATGGACAAACATGCACCTGAGATGAAAACCTCTCCAAAAGGACCTGCTGATCTTGTACTGACAAAGGTTTAAAATTATGAATATTGATAAATTTTTTGCAAAACGAAATGCAGGTGTTGAGTGGTCAGGGATCAGGATAATGTTTGCCCTGGCCGATGAAATTGATGGTGTTATAAATCTTGGTATAGGGCAGCCTGACTTTGATACGCCTGAGCATATCAGAGATGCCGCAAAAAAGGCACTGGACCAGGGATATACAAGATATCCCCCTGCCAGCGGATTCCCGGATTTAAGAGAGGTTGTGGCAGAAAAACTTGAAAGAGAAAACAAAATCAAGGCAGATCCTGATTCTGAGATTTTCATCAGTGTGGGTGCAATGCAGGGCATATTCAATGTAATGCTCCATATGGTCGAACAAGGTGATGAAGTTCTTGTGGTTGACCCTGGATATGATTATTATTCCCAGATTCGTCTTTTTGGCGGAGTGCCTGTAAGGATTCCTGCAAAAGAGGAAAACAAGTTCAAGATTGATCCTGAAGATGTAAAAAAATCTATTACTTCAAGAACCAAGTTGCTGATTTTAAATACCCCGTCAAATCCTACTGGTGCTCTGTTTGACAGAGAAATCCTTGAAGATATTGCAAAACTCTGCAAAGAACACCAGATAATGGTACTGTCAGATGAGCCCTATGAACATATCATGTTTGACAACAATGAACATGTTTCAATTGGATCATTTGAGGGTATGAAGGATTTGACAATTTCTGTTTATACCCTCTCCAAATCCTATGCCATGACCGGCTGGAGAGTTGGTTATGTAGTTGCCAACAAGGCTATTATAGATGAGATGGAAAAACTCATGGAACATATGGTGTCAGGAGTTACAGCCGTTTCTCAGCGAGCTGCCCTTGCTGCCATTTCAGGTTCTCAGGAGTGTGTTAAACTCATGGTTGAACGCTATGCAAAAAGAAGAGAAATCATTTACACCGGACTTAACAGTATAAAGGGAATTTCGTGTATCAAACCGGAATCCACCTTTTATGTATTTCCAAATATATCTTCTTTTGGAATGTCATCCTGGGATTTTGCAAAATATATGGTTAAGGAGCATAAGGTGGCAGTTGTACCGGGCTCCATATTTGGAGAGAATGGTGAAGGTTTTGTGAGAATATCCTTTGCCACAAGTTCCCAGAATCTTGAACTTGCTTTGGAAAAAATTGAAAAAGGAGTTGCAGCACTTTAAATTAAAAAAAGTAAAGCCGATCCCGGATTAAACTCTCTGGGATTGGCGGTTTAATATAAAAGGAGGACAAATGGCACTATTCAGTCGAATAGAATATCTTAAACGCATCACAGACACCAAGACCGCCATGGATAAGAGAGGTATCCAGATTCTTGTGGTTTGTGATCCTGCCAACATGAATTATCTGACAGGATATGACGGATGGTCTTTTTATGTTCCCCAGGCAGTCCTGATAATTGATGATCAGGAAGAGCCCTTGTGGGTCGGCAGGAATATGGATGTAAACGGGGCAAAGCATACTGCTTTTATCAAAGAGGAAAACATGATCGGTTACAGTGATGATTATGTTCAATCTGAGATTAAACATCCCATGAATTTTGTTGCAGATACTATTAAAGAGAAGGGGTGGGCAGATAAAAGTGTTGGAGTTGAAACCGATGCCTATTACTATACTGCAAGAAGCGATCACGAGCTTAGAAAAACCCTTGGAAAAGATCTTCTTGACGGCAACCTTCTTGTCAACTGGGTTAGAGTTATTAAATCTGATGCAGAGATTGATTTTATGAAACAGGCTGGAAAAATTGCTGAAAAAGTCATGTCAACTGCCCTTGATAATCTTGCTGTGGGAACCCGTGAGTGTGATGCTGTAGCTTCTGTTTATCAGGCACAGATATCCGGACTTTCAAATTTTGGTGGTGACTATCCTTCCATTGTACCCATGATGCCCACTGGCGAAAAAACATCTGCTCCCCATCTTACCTGGACAGATGAACCTTATGAAAACAATCAAGCTGTAAATCTTGAGCTTGCCGGCTGCCGAAACAGGTATCACTGCCCCATTGCAAGGACAGCCTATATTGGAGCCGCCCCTCCTGACAAACTTCAAACTCTTGCAGATATAACAACCGAAGGCTTGAATCTCACCCTTGATGGTATAAAACCAGGACTTAAAGGTGAAGATGTCGAACTTATCTGGAGAAATCACATTGCAAAACACGGGTTTGAAAAAGAGTCACGCATAGGGTACTCCATGGGGCTTAATTATCCTCCTGACTGGGGTGAGCATACTGCAAGCCTCAGACCCGGCGATCAAACAATCTTAAAACCAAACATGACCTTTCACATGATTCTTGGCATGTGGATGGATAATTTTGGCTTTGAATGCTCTGAATCTTTCAGGGTTACTGAGACCGGAGCTAAAACCTTTGCAAGCTTTGAAAGAAAGCTTTTTATAGTTTAAATGGTGGGTTGTCAGATATCAGTTTTCAGTTATCAGTTATGTGTGGAGAGAT
>CAXMTQ010000217.1:0-4207 GCA_964196205.1 uncultured Desulfobacula sp. | reverse complement strand
ATTATCTTTAATATCAAAAATATTCACCCCAAAAAAAAATGTCAAAATGATTTTTCTCAATTCGAGTAGTATTGACTTTTTTGTTGCAAAAGATGATATTTTTACCTTAAAAAGATCACATTACATTTCAGGAGTTGTTTAATGAAGACCAATGATCTTGTTTTGGATTTTATCATCAATACTAATTGGACATCATTTAAAATTAATTAGAGACAAATTTAAGGCTACTTTAAACCATGGTGATAGATCTGACAATTCAAACTTATGTCCTGCTGTTTATAACCGGATTATGCGCAGGTTTTGTGGATTCCATTGCCGGAGGTGGGGGGTTGATTGCTCTGCCTGTACTTTTTTCAGTTGGTCTTCCTCCAGACATTGCCTTGGGAACCAACAAACTCCAGGGAAGTTTCGGTACTTTTTCTGCTTCCTACAATTATATCAAAAAAGGTGTAGTCAAACTCGACGAAAGTTTAACTGGCATCTTGTTCACTCTCTTCGGAGCCATACTAGGTGCCGTGACAATCCAACATATGGAGGCTGAATTTATTAACGGATTGATTCCCATACTTTTGTTCTTTGTCTTTATCTATACCCTTTTTTCAAAGGATCTCGGGCATGGGTCCAGTAATCCAAAAATGTCTCAACATCTGTTTTTTTTATTGTTTGGTCTTGGGTTAGGTTTTTATGACGGTTTCTTCGGCCCGGGTACCGGTTCATTTTGGACAGCTGCCCTATTGATCCTTTTGGGATTAGACATGAAAAAAGCCTCAGGAATTACAAGGATCATGAATTTTACTAGTAACATCGTGGCACTGGCTGTATTTATCATTGTAGGCAAAGTTCTTTATTCAGTAGGTTTCTGTATGGCGGCGGGTCAAATTTTGGGGGCACGTGCAGGTTCAAGTCTTGCTATAAAAAAGGGGGTTGGATTCATTCGTCCCATATTTCTGATAGTTGTATTTTTAACCATTACGAGGTTGGCCTATTTAACATACTTTGTTTAAATTTAGATGTAGAAATAACTCATTTTGAGATATATTGTAGAAAAAGAATAGGGTTAGAAAAAATATTGGTATGAAAAAAGGAGTCAGAAATGGAGAATAGTGATATTCAAAGGAAGATGTTTTCCGAATTTATGGATTTTCACTGCTGCTGTCTATATTTACAATTGCTTCAAAATCTTTAAGAAAAAGATCATATCTGTTCGTAATGAATTTTTCCATTTTTATATCAAACTTGACTTTTGGGGTATGAATACTATTTTTATAATCGATATTGCCAGCTTTGTTTGGAGTGGCCATAACAAATATGACAGGGTAACAGCAAAGTATTCCTCTTATTTTATTTAGAAAATTATGAGATTGTGAAATAAATAATATGAAACCCAAAATAATTACAATTGTAGGAAAATCCAACTCAGGCAAAACCACTCTTCTTGAAAAACTTATCACACATTTGACACAAAAAGGGTATAAAATAGGCTCTGTCAAACATGCCCATGACAGATTTGAAATGGACAAAGAGGGCAAAGACAGCTGGCGTCACAAAAAAGCCGGTGCTGCAAGCACTCTTGTTATTTCTGAAGATAAAATAGCCATGATTAAGGATGACAAGACAAGCTATCTTGAAAAAATGCAGTTTTATCTTGCTGACAATGATATTATTCTTGCTGAAGGATTTAAAAGGCAGAACCTTCCTAAAATTGAAATTTTCAGGACACAAAGTGTGCATAAAGAACCTCTCTGTATGGATGATAAAAATTTGATTGCCTTTGTAACAAATTCAGATTACAAATTAGATGTACCAACATTTGGTATTGAAGACATTATTGAAATTGCAGATTTTATTGAATTATATTTTTTAAACCATGGGACAAAATAAAATATATATGGCAAGATCTTATAACCTGTTATTTAAACTTCTCCTGCTGCATTTTTTTGTTATTGCTTTAATCTTTGGTTTCCATAATTCCTATTGCCTTGCAGATCAGAATGAGCCTGAAAGTTTTCATTGTATTACCCGATTTGAACATGGGACAATAAACTGGACAACTGGAAATATTCTGGCAATTGGTAAAGCATCTGTTGAAGATAATACCAAAACATCCCATCGGTCAGTTCCAGGATCGGCAAGGGCTGATGCGAATCGTCACATCATAGATATTTTAAAACAGTTGATAATTAATAATTCCCTGAGTGTTGGGGAGTATGCATCAAAAAATGATGTTATTCTGGCAGGTATAGAAAAAACGGCAAGAGATGCAGTAATAAAAAAACAGTATTATACTTCTGCACTTTCAGTTGAAATCATAATTGAAACCAATATGTTTGGAGGTTTTTTACAATTGGTTCTGCCGGAGAAAATAAAGCAGATATCTCAAATTAATTTTGATAAATCCGGAGAAAAGAGCAGCAAACCAGGGCAAGATCTTTACACTGGTTTAATTATTGATGCACGAAAATTTGCAGTTGAGCCTGTACTTAATCCTGTTATTACCAGTGAACAGGGTCATGACATATACTCTCCTACTTTTATCAGCAGGGAATTTGCTGTTCAAAATGGTGTATGCAAATATTTTGGTAATCTGGAACAGGCGTTAAAAGATAACAGGATTGGCAGTAATCCTTTAGTTCTCAAGGGGCTTCGCAGTGCAGGTGAACAAAATACAGCCATCATTGTCAGCATGTCAGATTATAATATATTGGAAAAAGTAACAGAACGGCATAGATTTTTAAAAGAGTGCAGGCTTATTATTGTAAAGGATTGAATTTTCATATTCCGCGGCAAACATATTTCAATAACATCGCTATAGGGGCAGCGCTATAAAGGTCCCTCCATTCTTCTTGGTAAGCTCCCGCATCAGAATGGCAAAACGGTTGGTGGAGTGCCTTGAGAGAAATCCAACACCATGAATTTTTGCCAACGGCTGTCCGTTTTGCCGGCGTTTATTTATTTTGGTAATCCTGGCGATAACCGGATCATAGGAGGAGCCGGTATAATCATCACCAAAAACATAGATTGCCGTTGACTGATCAGGTTTTGCATACAGTTTCAATGCCTTTTCTATCCCTTCCACAGGGCTGCTGTTAGATGCATCTGTCCAACTGGTAAATACCTTCATCACACTCTTACGCCTTTGTGGTGTGTCGGGAATCCAACGACCGCTATAGCCTGAAATAAGAGACTTTCCCATATCATTTAAAATTTGAAAACCGATTACTTTGGGATGAATACTCAAAACATTAAGGATCTCTCGTGAGACTCGAGCCCAGATAGACTGCATGCTGCCTGATGTATCAACGACGAAAATGACATAGTCACTGTCCACAGGAATACCGCCCACCTCTTCATCACGAGTGGTGGTGCTGGTTGATGGGGAAATAGAGACCCTCTGTAGAGTGGACTGGACCAGAGAGAGTCCTTGCAAATCACCCGCCAGTCTATTCTCTTCTTTTTCTTTTATTGCCAGGTTTTTTGAAAGCGTCTGGGCTGCACGCCCTAAACTTCCCCATTCTGCAATCTGGTCATCATTTTTTTTCGTCTGCTGATCAATTTTACTTGCCAGGTCATCTATTCTATTTTTCAGGGTAATCACCTGGCCAAAAAGCCTCTCAACCTCAACCACTCGTTCTTGAGAGGTATTTTCAGAAGTATTTGAGATTAACACCAGCAGCACCACGGCTCCAAAACCGCAGGAGATTATATCCAAAAAGGAGAGATTGAATATATCAAAAGCCTTTCTTTGGATTTTCATGGCCAGTTCACCGCAGGACTTATCACCAGACCTCCTGATAAAGCTGCCCAACGCCAATACTCATTTATCGCATCGGGATCACCTTCAATGGGAAGTAAAATAACATTAACCTTCACACGATCCAGGTTAGTCTCTTTAATGGTTTGTCGAAAAAGCTTTACCCGGCATTCACCAGAAATTGTAGAGGCTTTTCCCAAAAGAGAACTGCAATTGGCAAGCGGGTTAATGCTTGCGTATCGGGATTCACCAGCCGTGGGCAGTCCATCGGTAATCACATAAAGATCTGTGGCGTTACGCCCTAAAACAGCCTGCAACCCTTTGTGCAGATTGGTTGCGCCCTGGGGAATAATTGTATCTATCTCTTTATAAAGCGCCGCAAGAGTTGAAGGATTATCCAGTTTCATCCAGTTGGCTTTACCCAATGATTTTACAGAAGAATTGTAGGAGATAACG
>CAXMTQ010000216.1:0-4214 GCA_964196205.1 uncultured Desulfobacula sp. | reverse complement strand
TCTTCCAATGCAGTTATTTTCTTTGATGCAGGTAATTTTTTAACCCGGTATTCAATTTTATATGCTTCGCTTTTGGTAAGATTGTTGATAACTGTAGCCAATTCAACCGGAAGCCTTGCTCTTGTATATTTTGAAGCTATTCCCTTATTGTGTTTTATCAAACGATGTTCAAGATTATTAGTAACACCACAATATAAAGAATTATCAGAGCATTTTAGCAAATAGACAGACCAGGTTTTATTCAAGACAGTTCTATTGCTCAAATTTTAAATCCATCTTAAATCGTTAATAGTTTTTCATCTTTTTTTAAAAGATCTGTAAGTGGAACACCCCAATAGATTACTTCAATTCCAAGGTTTTTTAAATTATCAGATACTCCGAGTTGATCTGCACAAGCTTTACAGGCAGAAACATGAACTCCCGCTTCCAATGCTTCTTTGACTTTGCTCTGAATTTCTGCATTTTCACTTACCAATTTGGTAGTAGCACCCCAGATTATAAGGGTTACTTTTCCCCACCATCCTTGTATAAGTGAATTAATGGTGTACATGAAAACCATTTTTTCAGCTGTGATAGGATTATCATTAGTCCATAATACATAAAGATGTTTTTTATTGCTCATGAGTACCCCCATACTTTTTTATTTGCGTATTTCAATATATTAATAAAAACTGCTAAGTCCAGAAATTATTATGTTTTATTTATCCCGATAAATCCAGCCAACATAAATGCTATTCCAAGAAAATAACAAAAATTACTATTATCGATAAAATAATAACCGGCAATAAGCAGAGCAATTCCTGCCAATCCCAGGAAACAAAAAAAATTTCTCATTCTATCCTCAAATCTAAACCTTTACCTCATAAAACATTTTATTTGAACTGAAATTATCAGCATTTTTTAGATAATCCTCAGACATGGTTCTTATTCTTTGTTCAATCTCTTCCCTGTTTTTATAAGTTTTCTTAATCTTCCCTGGTGAACCTGTAACCAGTGAATATGGCGGAATAATCGTTTTTTCCAAGACAACAGCTCCGGCAGCTACCACAGATCCTCTGCCAATTACAGCCTTGTTCATAACAATTGCTCCCATACCAATCAGGCATTTATCTTTGATTGTGCATCCATGTATAATACTTCTATGGCCTATAGTAAGGCTATTTCCGATTTGCAAAGGGATATTTTTATCAGCGTGGCACATACAAAGATCCTGAATATTTGTTTTTTCTCCTATAGTAATCTGATCAAAATCACCATGCAAAACAGATTGAAACCAGATAGATGATTTTTCCCCAATATTTACATTGCCAATAATTTGAGCAGTTGGAGCTATGAAAACTGACTCGTGGATTTGCGGAGTGTGGGATTTATATGAATAGATTATCATCTCAGAACCTGCCTGATTATATCCTTGACCTTATCATAAATTCCAGGTGCTTTACTTGCTTTTCGCCCGGCAATATTCAAAACTTTAATGTCCCGGTCAACTATCCAATCTTTAATAACAGGAACCGGTTCTTTGATAATATCTAAATCGATATGAAGGTATGGCTTGTTGTGCTGCTTTGCAAATTTCCGGGTCAATGCAGAGCCGGTTGTTAATCTGCCATAACCGAAAATCACAGTTCCATCAGAATCTATAACATTTTGTTTTGTTCTTTCTGGATAATTTCCCCCGATGATTTCCTGCAATTTTGTATATTCTTTGGGAACAATACCATCTTCAGCTTTTCTGCCATTTGGCAGCCAACCACCATAATCAACACCGGATTCAATGGCTGCATCAATACCTGCCCGATCAGCTCCAGTTTGTGCTCCGGAAATAATTTTTTGTATCATAGATTATATTATCCATATAAAATTATGCATCAACAATAATTGAAGCTCTGCTGGCATAATTAATCAACAACTAATGCAAGACCTTGTGCCACCTCTTTTTTGAGATGATAAAATAAATAATTCAATCTAACAGGCACTTTTCTTGAAGTCAATGAATTGTGCCATCGGCGAATTTTCAATCCATCTCTCTTTTTCCTTGCATCAGAAGAGAATATATGTAAGAAATTGATACCTACGATATTAAGGCAATAATAGCGCTAACAGCGCCAATTATTTTTTTGCGCGCGCTTAAAAGCTATATTGTTTCGTTTTACTGGAATATTTTAATAAAAGGAGCGTACTGAATGAAAAAACTAATCGGTGGAGCAATAGCAGTTCTTTTTGGAGTATATGGTCTTGCAGTTTACTTCCCGCCTTTTTTAACTCTTCTGGCAGGAATTATACCTTTAATACTGATAATTGGCGGTGGGCTGACAATTTATCTTAATTATGAAAGCGATAAACCAGATATGGATGATACCTGCAGCACAAATATACCTTCACCTGTAAAATCACAGGAACCTGAACCTGCCAATACCGCTCCTGAAAAAAATATAATAGATAAAACCAAAAATGCAGATGGCAAACTATTAGGGAATACTGAAACTCATGTTTTTCATAAGTCTGATTGTAACTTTGCAGAGAGTAAAAATTGTACTGCTGTTTTCAATGCCAGAGATGATGCAATCAAGGAAGGATACAACCCCTGCGGAATTTGTAACCCTTAATAGTAACAAAAAATTATCTGAAACCCCTTTTAATTAAGGGGTTTTTATCTGCACATTTTTCTTATTTTTCCAAAAGCCTGATAGCTTTCCTCCCATGATGAGTCATACTCTTATTGATATGAGTTTTTTTCCCATTTTTAAAACCTTCTTTAAAAGCGCCTGATGAAGCCTGATGCCTGCCATATCTAATTGTTTTTAATTTTGGAAAAAGTCTGGATATTTCAGTTTGGTTCTCTCTCTGATTTTTCTCCATTAATGCTTTAATTGTTTTTACAGGTAAAAAAGAATTTTTATTAATTTGCATTGCTGAATCTTTAAACACTGTTTTATGATTATCCTCAATCCCTGCAATAAAACCCATGTCAAAAGAATTTTTTTCTCCTCTTTGAACTCTGTTTTTTTTTTTAAAATTCTGCCAAAGAGTTTTACCTGTATCAGAAAGGAAATGATAGATATATTCTGCAACTTTTAACGCTTCTTTACGCCCGACCAGGACAATACTTTTATAAACTGTATCATCTTTAGCATGGTATGTATGAGATGTTAAACAATTCACATAATAATAATTTCTTAGAATAGATAAAATAGCTCTTTGGATGCTTTCAATGCGCTTTTTTTTATGACAGATTGTAAGATATTTAATATCTGGATTATCATTTTCAATATTGATTTGCTGAAGATTATATTTATTAAGTAAATAATTTGCTTTTCTTGAAGCTGATTTTGCCTCTGCTTCACTGTTTGATTGTCCGAGAGCCATAAGTTTTTCAACTTTTTTCAACATTTTTTGAGCATCAGCAGAAAGTTCCCCTTTGAATGCCTGCAAGTTTTTATTATAATCATTACTGCCTGCAACAAAAATCGGATGTACACCTAATATTTTACAAGCTTTCTTAAAATATTTTCCATGCCTGTCTGCATTATTATAAAATTCAGAAACATATTGATGTGCCATTTCATGTTTAAGCACCTCTAATACAATATCCCATATTTCATTTTTTATAAGATGACTTGAAATCGACAGAGTCTTGTTTTTGTCACTCCACAGGCCAACTGTTTTTTTGCCTGAAGATATGTTGATTATCGGAGTTGAAAGATTTACTCTGTGACTCCAGGAAATATCCCTGTGCTCTTTAATAAGTTGAGCTGCCCACCTGGTTTCAATGTTTTTCATCCCAGCTTATACCCGACTTTAAGGTCATCAAATGTTGTCAATTTATGGTTCATGGATTTAATCCTTTGAATCAAGGTTTATTTAAAAAAAGTGTCAAGATAGGCCCTGTTAAAATTTGTCTGTACACTTTTCATACCATCATCAAAGAGTCAAAATAATCAAGAGATATGTGGATCAAAAGTCCGATAGCAAACAGTCTGATTCTGGGAAAGTACAGCAATACACAATAAATGGCTATGGCATAGTAGGAATGAAGTGGATGAAACCCTATACTGGATCGATTCGGATCGTATATTGGGTCTGCAATAAGATGGTCAAGATCTATAATCATTGTTGAACAGAGAATAGCGATTGTTCTCAATTTGTTCTTCATTCGAAACAAATAAGGTATAATGATCGGAATGAGAAAATGTAAAATGATATGAATAATGGGT
>CAXMTQ010000215.1:0-4216 GCA_964196205.1 uncultured Desulfobacula sp. | reverse complement strand
ATCAATTATATTGCACATTTTTACAAACCCTGAAACTCAAAGATACTTGCATAACTATTAACACCTACAATGATCAACGATTCAAACTGTATCTTTGATATTTCCAATGAGTGATTTTTCAACTGCGAGCCAAGTGAGCATTATAACGTGTAGGGCTCTCTTTCTAAAATATCTCATAATACCACATCTGGTATAGGCCTTTCTTGAAGCCTTCAATGTGAAATTCATCTATATGGGATGGGAATATTCAAATAAACCAAGATCCCATGAAATTAAATTGGAAAATAACATTCCTGTCTAAACATCTGCTTACAGGGTGGCATGCTTTAGCGGGTTTTTGTTTAACAAGAATTGAAAGGTTTGCTACCGCCTCCAGTGCAGGTGTTTTTGCCTTGCGGGCGCATATGGGTTTTGCTTACAGGTTTTTGATTGGCGTAACGGTTAAGCCGCCAAATTGTTTGAGGAAAGCATAACCGAGTTTTTGGCGGTCAGTGGAGTCAATCTTAAAACCTGTTGCAAGTTCCATCCAAGCGGCCGCAAGGTAAAAATACCGGAACGTGTGTCTACTTTACAGTTTCACGGTAACCCCATGCCGGAATATGGAAAATTTCATAAACACATAGAGAGGAAATAATTTTTACATGTTTAATCTTGGTAAAAATTATTTTCCCCTTGCTTTTAAAGTTTATTTTTGATACAAAATGCGGTTATAAATATCTAATATTTAAATACACAATGAAAGGGGCGATGTTTTTTGAAGGAAATTACAGTTACAGTTATTGATAACGATGTTGAAAGAGCTTTAAGGATTTTAAAGAAAAAAATCCAGAATGACGGACTCTTTAAGCGGCTTAAAGTGAAAAAGCATTTTGAGAAACCGTGTCAGTACAGACGGCGTAAGATGCGAGAAGCAATGAGAAGGCAGAGGATGGCATCTTCTCGATCACGAAGAACACCCAGATAAAGATCAATTTTTATGGTCTATTACCCCGGTATGATCTATTCTTAGGAATTATACCGGGGTTTTTTATTTGCGATTTGATAATAGAAAACTGGCAATATTGATCTGCCCGTTAGAAAATAGCCTTAGTTTTTAAAAATGAAAAAAAATTCTTACCAGAAATGTCTTGATAAAATCTACAAACTTGGACGTTTTGGTATCAAACTTGAGCTTGATACCATATCAAATATCTTAAATCTGTTAGATAATCCTGAAAAAAAATATAATCTGATTCATGTGGCAGGAACTAACGGCAAAGGGTCCACTGCAACATATATTGCATCAATTTTACAAAAGGCAGGATTTAAAACAGGTGTTTATACTTCTCCCCATCTTGTGAAATTTAATGAACGAATCGCAATTAATGGCAGACATATCTCCAATGATGATGTGGTAAACGCCTATGAAGCAGTTAATAAAGTAGATACAGGAGAGAGAAAAGCCACTTTTTTTGAGATTGCCACAGCCATGGGATTTTATTATTTTGCAAAAAAGAGTGTGCAGTGGGCTGTAATAGAAACCGGCATGGGTGGAAGATTTGATGCAACCAATATCATCAAACCAAAGGTAAGCGTTATTACAAATCTTTCCATTGAGCATACAGATTATCTTGGAAATACAATCAAAGCTCTTGCAAAAGAGAAGGGTGGTATTATTAAAGCATGTACACCTGTTGTAACAGGTGTGTCCCAGCCTTCAGGGCTTAAAGTCATAAAAAAAATTGCAAAAGAAAAATCATCTGAGCTCTATATTTATAAAAAAGACTTTTCAGCAAGAAAAAATTCAGGGCAGCACTATTATGCCTACAAGGGGTTGAAGCAAAATTTTAATCATTTGATAAAACCTTTGCCAGGTGATCACCAGAAAGAAAACTTAAGCCTTGCCCTTGCAGCCTGTGAACTGATTTTTGATAATCTGGATGAAAATCTTGTTAAAGAAGGGCTTGCCATTACCAAATGGCCGGGGCGTCTTGAACATGTCCAGGATCAACCTCTTGTAATTATTGATGGAGCACACAACCTTAAGGCTGCCAGAATCCTTGGGAAATATCTGGCTTCAACTCTTAAAAACAGAAAACTGACACTGGTTCTTGGTATTCTTGATGACAAGCCCCATGAAAAAATGCTTGAAAGCCTTGTACCATATGCTGATAATATAATTATTACAAAAGCCAAAATTGATAGAAGCCTTGAACCGTCAATACTGAAAAAAGCAGTGCAGAAAATTACAAACAACCCTGTCACTATTATTAAAGATGTAAAAAATGCTGTCAGCTATGCCATTGATATTTCAAATAATGAGGATGCAGTCTGTATTGCAGGATCACTTTATGTGGCAGGGGAAGCAAGAGAAAAGTTAATAATTGATAATACCCTGAAGAACAGAAACTAACCTGAAGGTCAGAAACTTAAAAATTATTGAATAGCGCCCGTAGCCCAGAGGATAAGGCGTCAGCCTCCGAAGCTGAAGATCGCTGGTTCGATTCCAGCCGGGCGTACCAATATAGAGACCAGGAACAGGAAAATAGAAACAAGAGAGTAGAAATTAGAAGCTGGGAATTAAAGGTTCTTTATGAACTCTTCACTCAAAATAGGTCTTATAAGCTATCGAAGTAATCCGCACTGCGGTGGACAGGGCGTATATATCCGCCACTTAAGCCATGCCCTGAGTGATCTTGGTCATGATGTTGAAGTTATTGCCGGCCCGCCCGACCCCCTGGTAAACAACAAAGTAAAACTTACCATGCTTGAAACCCTGGATCTTTATAATCCAGAAGATCTTTTCAGAACTCCTAGTTTAAATGAACTGAAAAACCCCATTAATTTAATCGAATGGCTTGATATCTCCACCCTGGGCTTTCCTGAACCCCTAACCTTTGGAATGAGGGTAAAACAACACCTTAAAAAGACAAAAAAAGAGTATGATATCATACATGATAATCAAAGTCTTTCTTACAGCATTCTATCTCTGGCAAGAAGGATGCCGGTTACAGCAACCATTCATCACCCAATGACAGTGGATAGAAGACTTGCAGTGCAAAGCACGAAATCTTTTCTAAAAAAAGTTAAGGCATTGCGGTGGTATTCATTTATAACTGTACAAAAATATGTTGCCCAGAGATTATCAAGTATTATCACGGTTTCAAAAACTTCGAAAAAAGATATTGCAAAAGAATTTAATATTCCTGAATCAAGGTTTTCAACTATTCCCATAGGTATTGATACCACCAATTTTTATCCCATGGAAACCATAAAAAGAGACCCTAATCGAATTATTGTAACAAATAGTGCAGACACTCCTTTAAAAGGGCTTTATCATCTTTTGTATGCAGTAAAAAATGTTTTAAAAATTCGCCGGGTTAAGCTGATTGTCATTGGCAGTCCCAAAAAAAAGGGTGGTATTGAAAAACTGATTAAAAAGCTTGATATTGGGCGATATATTGAATTTACCGGCCGCATTGACAATGAAAAATTTGTAAGAGAGTATGCTAAAGCAAGCATTGCTGTTATACCTTCCTTATATGAAGGTTTTGGACTGCCGGTGGGAGAAGCCATGGCATGCAGAATACCTGTGATCTGCACCACAGGCGGAGCACTGCCGGAAGTTGCAGGAGACGCTACAAAACTTGTGCCGCCTGGCAATGCAAAAGCGCTGGAAAAAGCCATTCTGGAATTAATGGATGATCCTTCCAAGCAAGAAGAGCTTGCCCAAAAAGGGTATAACCGGGTACTGAAAGAATTTACCTGGGAGAAAACTGCTGTTCGGACGGTTCAGGCCTATAGAGAGTCTATCAATGCTTACCATTGATTTTAATAAACTTGAAATAAATCATGATGACAGAATACTTGATATTGGATGTGGTGAAGGCAGACATACAATAAAAGCCTGTCAGCAGGATAAAACAATGTGTGTTGGAGCAGATTCTGGATTTAAAAGCCTTGTTAAAACAAAAGAGAAAATAAAATTTCATCAGGCCTTTAATGATTTTGCCTGCAAAAGTTTTGATCTTTCATGTATGGATATAATAAATTTGCCCTTTTATGATAACAGTTTTGATACTGTTATCTGCTCTGAGGTTTTAGAACATATTCTGGACGATAAAAAAGCCATGTCAGAGCTTGTCAGAATTTTAAAGCCTGAAAAAATTCTTGCTGTCAGTGTTCCAAGATTCTGGCCGGAAAAAATATGCTGGCTTTTGTCAGATGAGTATTTTAA
>CAXMTQ010000214.1:0-4225 GCA_964196205.1 uncultured Desulfobacula sp. | reverse complement strand
CTTTGCACTCTTTAAAAAGATTATAAAGCGAGGAGAGAGAAAAAATTTTCGGGTTTATTTCAAGGAATTCAATATTCTCCTTAATGCTTGTTTCAATCTTAAAAAGATCGTCAAAATTTTCATGTTCACTGAAATCGCAATTATTGATAAATATAATATTATCAATCAGGCCAAGATTTTTAATCTGGTTTAAAAAAATGATATCTGCCTGTCGCAGCCCTGTCCTTGAGCTTATACAGTAGATAATCAGATTAGATGATTCAAGATAATTCAGAATCTGGCCAAGTTGATGAGGATCTATTGAATCTGCACCCTGGCAATCGGCAATTTCAATATTTGGATCAATAATTTTTCCATAAACTTCAAGACAGACATCTTTGATATAAAAAGCTTTATCAGGGTCAGAAATAAAAATTTTGTGTTTATCAAATTTTTTTGATTCAAAGGTCAGACAGATTTCATCTGCCTGAACAAACTCTTTACAGGTATCAAAACCTTGAAGAGCATGCTTGATTAACAGGGTTTCAGGTTGTATGCCTTTTTTAGTTACAGGAAAGTCACAGATTAAAATTTTAAATACTTTTTTTAATAACTCCCTGTCCTTTTTACGTCTAATATCAAAATCAATTAAAGTCTCAGTTTGAAATTCATAACCTACTCCATCATCCGGGAATAACTCCAGGGCTTTTTGCAGTTGGATATTTACTGCATCCCATGATTTAAAATATATGTTCGCCCTGTTTTTTTTTCCTTTTCTTATTCTTGTTGTAATTGATGTGACAACACCTGCCCCCCTTTTTACCAGGTCCTTTCCAACAAGCGAATTAATAAAGGTACTCTTTCCCGATTTAATGGTACCTGCAACAGCAATTTTGAGACGATTAGAGTGAATATCCTCCATGATGCGATGACATGTCTTTTGATGTTCATCAAATGAGCTGTCACACATCTGTGGAATTTTTTTGCACTCTTGAAGAATGTTTAATGTACTATCTATTATCGTTTCTAATGAATTTATCGGTGAATTTCTTTTATTGATCATGGGTCAAGTTATAATATATATCATTATAATCAATATATCATCATCATTGCTTTTTCATATTTAAATTGAGTCTGTGTAGAAAAAAGTATCTCCTCTGTCACAGGAGAAGAAAGCCAGGCTGCATCATACATTTCATTATCCAATTGCAAGGGAGCCCATCCGGCACAACCCAGTAAAATCATAAAAGAGTCAGGGCCTTTTTGCTGTGCAATTGCCTCGAGAATATCACGTGAATTACTCAAAGCCAGCCAGTCTGCAATTTTCAGACTTTCATTCCAGTGAAAGGGAGGGCCATGCAAAACAAAGACACCACTTGGCTGAACAGGTCCGCCAAGGTAAATTTCAAGTTTATCAACGCTTTTATTACATGTGATTTTCAGATCCTCAAATAACTCACTTCCTGTTAAAAGAGGATGTACTTTATTTACAATAAAGCCGAGAGCTCCGGATTCATTGTGTTCACACATGCATGTTACAGTCTGGGCAAAATTTGGATCAGGAAGCCCTGGAATTGCAAGTAAAAATTTTCCCTTCATGCTTTGTGAAATTTCATCTGTCATCTGCCCCACTCCGTAATTATTCTGGTCCGTAATTATTCTGGTCAGTAATTAATCGTGACATTATAATTATAGTTTAAGAATCTAGTTTTAAATATTTTTCCCTAATTTGCAATAGTTTTTGCAATAGTTTTGTCACCAAAGGAGATGTTTCTGGATGAAATAAATCCAAAAGCGGTCATCATTGATAAAATATCTACAATTGATTCAGATATTAAATTCAACCGCGGCGATCATACATAAAATTTTTACTATTTCTGCTCCTTTCTTCCATAGACATCATCATATCTGACAATATCATCTTCACCAAGATAGGAGCCTGATTGAACTTCAATGAGTTCAAGTGGGATTTTACCGGGGTTTTCAAGGCGGTGCATGGTTCCCAGGGGAATATATGTGGACTGGTCTTCTTTCAGCAGCATTTGCTCTTCTCCCTTGGTGATTACTGCTGATCCTGATACAACTGTCCAGTGTTCTGCACGGTGAAAATGCTTTTGCAAGGAGAGCTTTGCCCCAGGTTTTACTGTAATTCTTTTTACCTGGAATCTTGGTTCAATATCCATGGTTTCATAACTTCCCCAGGGTCTGTAAACTTTGCTGTGATTAATTGCTTCACTTCTATTTTGATCTTTTAACAGTTTAACTATTTTTTTCACATCCTGAACCCGGTCTCTGGGGGAAATAAAAACAGCATCTTTTGTCTCCACAATTACAAATTTTTCAAGGCCAACAGCTGCTATAAGACTTTTTTCTGAATTAATATAGGTTTCTTTAACATCATGGGTTAAAACATTGCCTTTTATAACATTCAAATCTCTATCTTTTTCACCTGTCTGCCACAAAGCATCAAATGATCCCATATCATTCCAGCCTGCATCCAGAGGAATAACAACTCCTTTTGATGTTTTTTCCATTACAGCATAATCAATTGAATCTGAAGGAATATTTTGAAAATCCTTTAAATTCAGCCTGAAAAAATCAAGATCCTGGGTGCCTGTGAATATTGCTTTTCTGCAGGGTTGCAAAATTTCAGGAGCATGATTCTCAAACTCTTTTATGATTGCAGATGCCTTGAACATGAACATTCCTGAATTCCATGTATAAGACCCTGAATCAAGATACTCTTTTGCAGTTTCAAGATCAGGCTTTTCAACAAAACTTTGAATTTTAGAAATTCCCCTGTTGTCTTTGAGCAATTCTCCCCTCTTTATATAACCATATCCAATTTCAGGGGAATCCGGTACAATTCCGAATGTTATCAAATTATCCTGTTCTGCATATTCAAGCCCTGAAAGAATCGCATCATGAAATTCAGGAATTTTCTCAATAACATGATCTGCAGGCAGTATTAAAAGTATTGGATCATCATTGTTTTCCATGGCTTTTAATGCAGCAATGGCTATGGCAGGTGCAGTGTTTCTTCCCACAGGTTCAAGAATAATTGCCTGGGGTTCAACACTGATCTCTCTTAATTGTTCTGCAGTCATAAATCTGTGTTCTTCATTACAGATCACAATGGGAGAACCTGAATTTTCAAGATCTTCAAGTCTTGATATTGTATTTTGCAGCATGGTGTCTTCATTATAAATATCTATCAACTGCTTTGGATAAAGCTGTCTTGATAGAGGCCACAGCCTTGTTCCAGAACCACCTGCCAGAATAATCGGAATAATCATAATTTTAAAATCTCTCTTTATGTTTTTTGTGATGTAAATAAATTTATAGTTAATTTGTGCTTTACCTTAAAAGAATCAATGGACAAAAGAGTGAACCCTGCATCTTTTAACCATGTTTTTATTTTCTCTTTTTCAAATCCAGACCATGACCCTCCCATGATCTTTTTTATTTTTTTATTATCATGCTTTTCAAAATCTGTAAGTATAAATATGCCTTTTGATTTTAGCACTCTATATACTTCAGCAATGGACAGGTGAGGTTGTGAAATATGATGCAGCACCATATTCATAACTGCCGTGTCAATCTCTCTGTTTTTCATGGGAAGATGTTCAAGTTCTCCGAGCCTTAGATCTGCTTTAGTGGTTTTGGAAAGCCTGAGTCTTGCCTGCTCGAGCATTTCAGGAGAGCTGTCAATACCAATAAGTTTATCTGATCTTTCAAAGGAGAGCTTTTCGATAAGTTCTCCTGTTCCGCAACCAAGATCTGAGATATTGCCATGGAATAAAATTTTTTCTTTAATAATTAAATCAAGATCAAAATTGCCAAGCACCTCTTTTTTCATTGTATCCCATTGAGGTGCCATGGTTTTAAAAAATCTTTTTGTTCTGTTTTTACGTATTCTGATTATTTCCCTGGCTTTTGTCAGATCGTTTTGAAAAACCTGCTGTAAATCACTGCTCTTATTAATCAGAGAGATTAAAACTTTTGCTGCATCATGCTTTGCAGCAGTATAATAGATAAAGCTTGCATCCCTGCGAAAAGTTAAAATATCAGATTCCACAAGAATTTTCAGGTGCCTTGAAACTCCTGATTGTATCATATCTACAATCTGAACAATTTCATTTACATTCAGCTCATATTCCTGCAAAAGATATAATAACCTGAGACGGGTTTTATCAGAAAGCGCCTTAAAACTTTTAATTAATTCCATTGTACATATGACCTTCAG
>CAXMTQ010000213.1:0-4237 GCA_964196205.1 uncultured Desulfobacula sp. | reverse complement strand
AGGGCTTGCCGGTTCCATTCCATGCTCTTTGCCTATGCGGATAATTTTTTCAACCTGTTGTGCACTGCTTTTTGCCATTACTCCTTTTTCTAGAAAAAGGTTGTCTTCCAGTCCTACTCTGGTATGACCACCCATGAGCAGTGCCATGTTGCACATTTTAAATTGATGCTGCCCGGCTGCACAAACAGACCACTCAAAATTATTTCCCAGCATCTCTTTTGCTGAATTTAATAAAAAAACAAGATTGTTAACTGTTGCCTGCATTCCTCCAAGAATACCCAGTACAAATTGCAAGTAAACAGGTTTTTTCACATACCCTTTATTAATGAGAAACTGAAGATTACCAAGCATTCCGGCATCATAGATTTCAAATTCAGGCCGGGTATCCTGCTGGGTGAAAAACTGAGTAAATTCACGCAAAGTTTTAAAAGTGTTGGGGAAAATAAAATCTTCACTCATACCAAGGTATTGCGGTTCCCAATCATGTTTGAATTCTTTTATTTTATCAAGTATGGGAAAAAGGGCAAAATTGAGAGAACCGGCATTTAAAGATGCGAGCTCCGGGCTGTAGGTTTTAACTACAGATACCCTTTGTTCTACATCCATGCCAAATCCGCCACCTGTTGTGGTGCAGATAATTGCATCGCATTGGTTTTTTATACCTGATAAAATTTCACCAAAAATAGCTGTGTCAGCCGTTGGCATTCCTGTTTCAGGATCACGGGCATGGATGTGTATCACTGATGCGCCGGCTTCACTTGCAAGTTTTGCCTCTTTAATTAGTTCATCAGGAGTGATGGGCAGGTGTGGCGACATGGTAGGCGTATGGATTGCACCGGTAAGTGCTGCTGTAACAATAAATTTATCCATCGTTATTCTCCTTAAAGCTCATTTTAACAATATTTTTAATCTTCATCTATTATTGCTACAGGACGGGCCCATCCCGCACTGGCACCTTTAATCTTTACAGGAAAACAGCAAACCGTAAAACCATGAGCTCTGCCAATAGCTGATAGATTTGTAAGTTTTTCCATATGACAATACCCTTTTTCAATTCCTGCAAAATGCGCTTCCCAGATAACTTTAGGATCTTTATTTTGTCTGAATTCCTCTGCCTGAAAAGGTAAAGGACGATCCCAGCTCCAGGCATCAATCCCAACAACTTTAATGCCCTGTTCAGTTAAAAACAGAGTGCTCTCTTTGTCCATACCAGCTCCTCTAACAAGATATCCGGGAGTACCCCAGGCATCGTCAGCACCGGTTTGAATTAAGACAATATCCATGGGCTTAAGGTCATATTCAATTCGTTTGAGCTCTTCTTTGATATCATCTTTTGTAATGTGTTCTCCATCAGCTTTATATCGAAAATCAAGAAGCACACCATCGTTAAAGCACCACTCCAACGGGATTTCATCAATAGTCAAAGCTTTTTTACCTTTGTCCATGGTTGGATGATAATGGTATGGAGCATCAAGATGTGTACCGGAATGGGTGGTAAGTGTTAATAATTCAATTGCCCAGCCTAATCCTTCAGGCAGATTTTCTTTTTTAAGACCTGGATAAAACTCTTTCATCTGTTCTGCTCCCATGGCATGATCAATATAATCAATTTTGGGAATCATAGCAGGCGGATCACTGGGCAAATCTGCTTCAATGCTGATGCTCAAGTCTATAAAACGTTTTTTTGCCATACTCTCTCCTTTCATTCTGCTTTAATTAGATTTTTCTTTAGATGTATGATCTTTCGAGTTTTCAGCTATATTAAATTCAGGTAGTGTAACACAAAGCTATTTTTGTTTATAGTTCCTTGGTTTGTGTTTTCCTTTGAATGGTTTTCTTTTTTTATGCTGTGGTTTTGAATAATATTTTTTTACAGGCTTTGGAAGAGGCTTATCTAATGCTTCGGAGGGATATTCACACTCTATTTTATTGCCCAGCACCTCTTCAATTTTTGGAATAAAAAAAGAGCTCATTTCATCGGCAAAGCTAATGGATGTTCCGGTTGCTCCAGCTCTCCCTGTTCTTCCAATCCTGTGGATATAGTGTTCAGGCTCATATGGAAGGTCGTAGTTTATAACATGACTGATATTTTTAATATGCAGTCCACGGGCAGCAACATCGGTTGCAACAAGGATATTAATCCTGCCGTTTTTAAAACTTTCCAAAACTCTAAACCGCTTGTCCTGGGCAACATCTCCTGAAAGAACGCTGCATTTTTGTCCATATCTATCAAGTTTTTCTGACAATGTTCTTGCAGTATCTTTACGGTTTACAAACAAAAGTACCCGTTCTAATTTTTCATCATTGATCAGGTTATAGACATGCTTGAATTTATCTTTTTCAGTTGAAATATAAATGATCTGATTAATGGTATCGGCTGCTGCCTGTTCCGGTTCTATCTCTATTTGAACCTTGCTGTCGGTTGTCCAGTTGTCTGCCAGTCTTAAAACCTCCGGGGTTAAGGTCGCAGAAAAGAAAAGAGTCTGCCTTTTGTTTTTATGGGGAGTTCTTAAAATAATTTTTCGGACATCCGGGATAAAACCCATATCCAGCATACGGTCAGCTTCATCAAGAACAACAATTTCCACTTTGGAAGGATCGATCAATCTTTTATTCATAAAATCAATGAAACGGCCCGGAGTTGCCACAATAACATCAACGGGTTTTGCCTTCAGCATGTCCTGCTGTTTTTTATAACCAGTACCCCCAAAAACGGCTATAACTCTTAAATTGCTGTATTCTGCAAGGGATTGAAAATCTTTTTCAATCTGGTGTACAAGTTCCCTTGTAGGGGCTAGGATTAATGCTCTTGGCGCCCCATTTTTATTTTTAAATGCTTTTTTCACAAATCTTGTAATAATGGTGATAATGAAGCTGGCGCTTTTTCCAGTGCCTGTCTGGGCTTTGGCAGTGGCATCCTTGCCATCTAAGGTGTGAGCCAGAAGCTTTGCCTGAATAGGAGTGCAGTATTCAAATTTTAGATCTGCAACAGCATGCATTACACCCATGGGCAGATCAAAGTCATGGAATCGCGTCTCTCCTTTTTTGGGTTCCACAGGAAAGTCGTTTATTGACCATTTCTTCTTTTTAGGCTTTTCATATTGTTTTTCTGGTGGTTTTGGTATGGATCTTTGTTGCGGTGCCAGGGCAGCAGAATTTAAGGATGGAGAAGGATTGGCCTCTTTTTTTTTGCTGAAAAGTGTTTTAAGAAATATAATAAATTTTTTCAATCGTTACTTTCTTTCATAGGGTTTTATCAAATTAAAATATAAGATATCTGTCAGGTGCCATTGGTTATTAACAGAAAGTCAGTCATTTGTGAAGCTAAAATTGATAAAACTATTTTTATGAACTCTTTAGAACAGTGAATAATTCAACCTTTTTATCTCTTCCTCTTAAATCTTTCTCTCCCAATGATTTGATTTGAAATTTTGAACCAAGATTCAACTTTTCCATCAAGTCATGGGAAATAAGCAAGTCGACCTTATATTAATTGCAGAGCCCTTAAATCCAGGCACTAAAAAAAAGACCTGTAACACAGGCTATAATGGCATGGGAGATGATTGAACCAAATGGGTTGACCGAAGAGCTGGAACGGATTAGAGAAGAGGGCATTATGGGGTTTTTTAAAATGTTTTTTACCAAAGAAGAAATCAATTTTGATCTTCAGGCAGTTATAATGCTGCTCGGAGCAGGAATAAGTTATCTTGTCATTCGTTCCAACCATATTGATGTTTTTGGCGGATTTGAACTTAACTCTGATGAGGGATGGAAGCGCATGGAAAAAACTTTTGAAAATATTACCCATGGTATTTTGAAAAACAGATAGCATATATTTTTTGTTAAAAAAAGTCACCATTCAGTGACAATTAATAGAGGGGAGCTGAATGGTTTGTCAGGAGTTAGAAAAGAAAACTTTTTTATTTTTTATGCAGCAATTAAATAAACTTGTTAATTTTTCGGTGGCAGCAAAAAATAGTCCATGCTATTTTGTTTTGAAATGAAATTATTTTAGGCCAAAATTGAGGTGTATAGTAAAAGGACTTTATCTAAAATGGAAAAATTGACATTTCAGGAAAAATATAAAGTAATTGGTAGAAAAGACTCTTCTTATGAAGGCATTTTTATTACAGCCGTGAGAACAACAGGTATATTCTGCAGACCTTCCTGCCGTGCCAGAAAGCCCAAATCAGAGAATGTAGTTTTTTATGATACAGTTCAGGAAGCTCTTCAAAAC
>CAXMTQ010000212.1:0-4241 GCA_964196205.1 uncultured Desulfobacula sp. | reverse complement strand
ATATTTGGGAGCTGGTTTATGACCAGAGACAATAAGAGAGCCAAAGAGCAAAAACCCAGAAGAAATTTTCTAAAAATATTGTGGGTATGCCTGGGCCTGGCTGCCCTGGGTGAGCTGACCCTGGTTATTCTCTCCTTTTTCCGGCCGGCAGTTAAAAAAGAATCTTCACTCTCTGAACTAAAAATCATTGATGCCGGCAGCACAGACACCTATGAGCCTGGATCAGTCTCTGCCTTTGCAATAGGACAATTTTTTCTGATTCGCCTCAAGGATGGCGGTTTTCTTGCCCTCTCCGGCAAATGCACCCATCTTGGATGTGCCCTTCCCTGGGACAACAAAACAAATAAATTTATCTGCCCCTGTCATGCATCTGAGTTTGATATCATGGGTAATGTGCTGAGTTCCCCTGCTCCAAGAGCATTGGATCTTTTTGAAGTAAGCATAGTCAATAAAAATATCCAGGTAAATATTGGTAAAAAAATTAAAAGAAACAGATTTAACAAAAACCAGCTTGTTTATCCTGAAACCATTGCAATACTTGAAGAGAACAATAAAAAATAATGACTGCCGATTTTTCAACGCATGAAACTTTAAAAAAAAAATGGATGCTTGCAGGGATTTGCGCCACCCTTGTTATTGTCCTGATACTTGCCATATCCTATTTCAAGTCCCGGCAGAGAATCCAGGTACAGCCTGACCAGGTTTCCAAAATGTCATCTGATTTTGTGGGCAGGGAAAAATGCAAGGACTGCCACAGGAATGAATATGAAAAATGGCAGGATTCCCATCATGACAAGGCCATGGATGTTGCAAACAAAAAAACCGTGCTGGGGGACTTTAATAATGCGAAATTTATTCACAATAATATCACCACCCGGTTTTTTAAAAAAGAGGACCGCTTTTTTGTAAACACCATCGGGCCCGATGGTGATTATAAAGACTTTCAAATTACCCATACCTTTGGATTTTTTCCTTTGCAGCAATATCTTGTTCCCTTTGAAGGAGGGCGGCTTCAATGCCTGACTATTGCCTGGGATGACGTACAGAAAAACTGGTATGCCCTTCCCAATCATACCGATGACTATACGGACTGGCTCCACTGGACCGGTCAGGGTCAAAACTGGAACGGTATGTGTGCCGAGTGCCATGTCACTAATTTTAAAAAGGGATATGATCATAAAACCAACAGCTTTGAAACAACATGGTATGAAATTGATGTGGCCTGTGAAGCCTGCCACGGCCCAGGATCAGAGCATGTGGCCTGGGCTGAAACCCCGGAAATGGGAAGGCGCAACACAGATAATTACAACTTAGTCGTCAAAACAAGGGATATCTCTTCAAAAGAGTTGGTCGGAATCTGTTCCAGGTGTCATTCAAGGCGGGCCTCCTTAAATGATTTTTCCCATGACCATGAAAACATCATGGATTACATGATCCCCAGTCTTTTAAACCGGGACCTGTATTATTCCGACGGCCAGATCTCAGATGAGGTCTATGTGTACGGCTCTTTCATGCAGAGCAAAATGTTTTTAAGGGATGTAAAATGCAGTGACTGCCACGATGTCCACAGTCTGGAACTCAAACAAAAAGGCAATGCACTCTGTCTTTCCTGCCACAGGGCTGACACCTATGACACGGCAAATCACCATTTTCACAAAAAAATCCATGAAGGCAAAGAGAGCAAGGGCGATGACTGTATCCAATGCCATATGCCTGAAAGTGTCTACATGGGAATTGACAAACGTGCCGATCATTCCATCCGTATCCCGCGACCGGATCTAAGTGCTGCCTATCAAACACCTAACGCCTGCAATGCCGCAGGATGCCACAATGACAAATCCCTTGAATGGACCAATCAGAACATGACCAAATGGTATGGCACAAAAAAAAGATCTCATTTCGGGGAAATCTTTGCAAAGGGCAGGATGGGGAGCCCGGATGTTCATGAGGATCTGATCTTCCTTTCAAAGGATACACTTTCACCCGGCATTGTCCGGGCAACGGCATTATATTTGTTATCGTCATACCCTGCAAAAAAAAGCTTTACTGCCCTTGAAACCGCCCTGTCAGATGCAGATGCCCTTGTTCGCCAGACCGCCATATCCACGATTAACCTGCTGCAGTTTGACAAGGATGCCACCCTTATTTTTCCGTTGCTCTACGACCCGGTCAAAGCAGTTCGAATCCAGGCAGCCCTCAGTGTGGCAGCCATTAAAAATCTGAAACTGACCCATGATCAGAAAGCGGTGCTTGATTCCGGCATAAAAGAATATATTTCCACCATGGAATATTCCAGTGATTTTCCTTCCGGTCGATACAATCTGGCTTTGATGTATCACTCCCTGGGTCAGACAGATAAAGCCATTGAAAACTATGAACAGTCTATTAAAATTGACAACCTGTTTTTTCCGGCAAAAAATAATCTGGCCATGCTTTATAATGCAAAAGGTGAAAATGAAAAAGCAGTAGAATTATTTGTCCAGATACTTGATAAAAACCCGCAAATGTATGATATTGCCTATTCATTGGGGCTTTTGCTGGTTGAAGAAAAAAAATATAATGAGGCGGTTGTTTACCTTCAAAAGGCAGCCGGCGGTCTTCCAGGCCGGGCAAGGATTCAGTACAACCTGGGATTGCTGCTCCAATACTTAAAAAAAGATAAAGAGGCTGAGCAACTGCTTTTAAAGGCAGTCTCCCTTGATCCCGGCAGTTTTGATTTTCTTTTTGCCCTTGCAGATCATTATATAAAAAGAAACCGGCCGGACAATGCCGCACTGGTGGCCGATAAAATGATCGAACTTTTTCCTGACAGCAAAATTGGATATGATATCTTAAAATATGCAACAGCCATGAAACAGAAGAGCAGCAAAGCCAAAAAGTAAGATTTATAAAACTAAAACCATGAGATAACCAAAAGGAAATGCTACCATGAGCAACTCCCGACAAGCTATAATTCTTTTATTATTTTTTACAGGTTTTTTCCTGTTCATTCCAGGGCCAGCCTGTGCGGATGAAGTTGAATCTTCTACAGTAAAAATCGACTATGGTATCCTTGCCGGAAAATGGCAGCGTACAGAAGGGAACTATCTTATCAAGGTCAGTGATGTTCAAGCAGATGGACAGGCAACGGTAGAATATTTCAATCCCCGCTCCATCCATGTTGCAGCAGCCGCAATTTCTACAGAAAAGGAGTTGATAAAACTCTTCATCAAGTTTCAGGATAAAGGGTATGAAGGGTCAAGCTATAGACTTTACTACTATGCAAAAAAGGATGCCTTGCTGGGCTATTATTACCAGGCTCCCATGGACAAAACTTATGAAGTTGTATTTTTAAGAAAGACCCAATAAAACCACGGTATCAAAATATGGATAATCAGATAAAAACTGACCGGGGCTGGGATGCTCCATAACAAATACCTCTAAAAAGGCGGCATTACACCACTAAAATTCATATTTGAAAGTAGCTGATAGAAAAATAATATTATTGGTACTGTAGTCACCTACATAGCGCTCACCCTGAACAGTCTGATCCATCTTTCCCTCTCCAAGCCAGAGAAATGTTCCACCAAGGGCATAAGACATATTTTCAGAAATTTCATGAAAATAACCTGCAGAAAGACGCACCTGTTCGTCGACTGGCAGATCAGCGGTACGGTATTGATCATCCACCGGAGAGCTGTCATAGGCTATCCCGGCAGAGATCCCTTGCCCTTCGGACAGACGATGCATAATAGCAAAACCTATATGCCAGGTATCGTCCCAGTTCCGGTCAAAGGTCTCAACTGCACTATTGTTTATATCGACACGGGTTGCACCAAACTGAGACCACTCCTCCCAATCTAAATCAGCCATCAGTATGGTATCAGGGGTGAGCTGATATTTTACTCCTACCTGAATAACCTGCGGGTAGGTATAATCAATGGCACCATCACCAGTCATTGAACCAGGGGGAACATTAAAAAAATGAAGGTCACCTTCCAGATCAGCATCAGCCTCACTCCGGTAAACCGCGCCAAGGGTTAATCGGTCACTGACTTGATAAGTCAGACCCAGAAATCCCTGGTAGCTCCAGTCGGTAAGTGAATCAAACTTAGCAACCCCGTCATTAGCCATTGGCCCGGGCTTGTTAATTGAGATGTCAAGATCAAGGTCAGTGTAAATGCAGGAAAGACCGGCGCCAACAGATAATTTATTATTAACCTGGTAGGCAACTGCCGGAGAAATTCCATATCCGCTAAGCA
>CAXMTQ010000211.1:563-4313 GCA_964196205.1 uncultured Desulfobacula sp. | reverse complement strand
ATTTTGTTTTAGTGCAAGGAAGATGAAAATTATAACCGGAGGAATACATTAAGTATTTTGAGGATTATCATTTTCATCTTCCGTGGCAATTAGGCAAAAGAGGACGTTATTCAAATGTCTCAGGTTATGATACTTAAAAGGAGATGATTATGCCAAAAATAGACGAAGCCCTTAGTTCAACAATGTTTGATTTAAGAGGAAAACAATCTGTCAGGGCAACATTCAAGCTTTCCCAGAAAGCCATTGACTCCATAGGGCTTGTTGCTATTCATCTTGGAATTAAGCAGAAATCTCTTTTTGATCATATTATAGACGACCTTGATGCTTTGGATACCCTTGCAAAAACCATTAAATTGAGACAATTTCAAAAAATCCAGAGAACACAGAAAACATATGTATTGAGCCGTAAAACAATAGAAGCACTTGAAGCTATTTCCCAGGCATATGACACGCCCCGGGATGCCCTTGTTGAATACTCCATAAAAAAGCTTGAATCCATAATCACTGCTGAAAAAGCAAGGCATAAGGAGAGAAAAATATTGCAGAAAAACATTATTGATCATTTTAACCAGGGAAAAATACTCTATAAAAAGGCAACAAATATTCTTGGTAAAAATGATCCTTTTTGCAAACCGATGGAAAAAGCCGTGTTTGCTTGTGAGAAAACCCAGGAAGAGCTGACTGAATTTTTAGAAAAAAGCAGAGTCCTCGAGGAGTTTTAATATCTCAAAATCTAATTTACGGTTTGAGTGCCTCAAATCTCGACAGGTTGTTACATAATGCAAATTTTTTCAAGTTCAAGACGGAAAATAAATTTAACCACATCTATATATTATTGTAGGAGGAAACCTTGATTGAAGTTCAGAATCTGACCAAGTATTTTAAAAATTTTTGTGCTGTTGACAATATCAGCATGACAATCCGGAAAGGTGAAATTCTCGGCCTGCTTGGTCCCAATGGTGCCGGAAAGACAACCACTTTAAGAATGTTGACAGGATATTTCAGGCCTGATTCAGGCACAATAAAGATAAAAGATTTTCAAATGCCCCGGGATATCATTAAAATAAAATCACTGATTGGTTATCTGCCTGAATCTGCCCCGCTTTATCATAATATGCTGGTTTATGATTACCTTGAATATATTGCAAAAATAAAAGGGCTTCATGATAAAGAGACCCGCCACGACAGATTTTTGCAGCTCTCTGATCTTTGCGGCCTTGCTTCCATTATGTCACAGCCCATTGCAGATCTCTCCAAAGGCTTGAAACAGAGAGTCGGCCTCGCCCATGCAATGATGACAGATCCTGAAATTTTAATCCTTGATGAACCAACTTCAGGTCTTGATCCCAATCAAATTGCTGAGATACGAAATATTATTAAAACAATAGGCAAGGAAAAAACTATAATTTTTTCAACCCATATTTTAAGTGAAGCTGAAGCAACCTGTGACAGAATTGCCATCATAAACAAAGGAAGATTGGTTGCAGATGACACAACTGCCAGCCTTAAACTCAGTGCCAAGCAGAGTTCTCTTATCAAACTTTCCCTTAAAGGGGCTTATCACGATGATGCAAAAACTTTGCTGGAGAGTATTGATCCAGCAATTAAAGTCAAAAGTGTTGGTGATATTAAAAATATTGAAACTGAAAAAAAAGATATTGTCTCTTTTGAAATATCAACTCCAGATGACAAAGATTTCAGATCAGACATCTACCTTAAAATAAAAAAAACCAACTGGATAATTATTGAACTTGCAAAAGAATCCCAGGCCCTTGAAAAAATATTCCAGGAACTGACAAGGGAGGATAGAAGATGAGACAAATTAAAACAATTGCCATAAAAGAGTTTAAGGATTATTTCATATCACCCATTGCATATATTGTAATCTCCCTGTTTCTAATTGTCACAGGCTGGTTTTTCTTTTCCACATTTTTTATCTATGGCAGGGCAGATTTAAGGGACTTCTTTTCTCTGCTCCCCATTACTTTCTCTTTTATTATTCCAGCCATTACCATGCGGCTTTTTTCCGAAGAGAAAAATGTGGGCTCCTATGAAACCCTTTTGACCATGCCGGTATCTTTTACAGATATTGCCCTGGGTAAATTTTTTGCTGCCACCCTTTTTACAACTTCAATGCTTATTCCAACCATCTCTTATCCTGTTTTTATATCATTTATTGGTGAAATTGATCCAGGGCCTGTTATTGGAGGATATATCGGAGCAATCTTTCTTGCTGCAGCCTATTGTTCTCTGGGGCTTTTTGCCTCATCTCTTACCCGCAATCAGATCATTGCCTTTATTATCGGCTGCGCCCTCTGCTTTATTTTAACAATTCTTGACAAACTTCTGTTTTTTATGCCTGCAAAAATAATTTCTGTCATAGAATTCTTTGGTGCCGATTCACACTTTTCCAATATCTCCAGAGGAATTATTGATTCAAGAGATATTCTTTACTTTGTGAGTGTGGTAGTGATCTTCATTTTTTCAACCTATATTGTCATGCATGAAAAGAACTAAGGAGTAACAATGGGCAAGTTTTCAACAAAAGAGAAATATTTCAAATTTATTTTATATATTGTAGTTATCATCCTTATCAATATTGTGGGAGTTACCCTGTTTTTCCGGGCAGACCTGACAAGGGATAAAATCTACTCCCTTTCACCTGCCAGCAGCAGTGTTGTAGCAACGCTGTCAGAGCCTTTGACCATAAAAGTGTTTTTCTCAAAAAATCTTCCTGCGCCGCACAATAATACAGAACGATACTTAAAAGATCTTTTAGAAGAGTACTCTGCAAAGGCAGGAAAATATTTTAATTATACATTTTATAATGTTTCACAGGAAGATGGTACACTGAATCAAAACAGTGATGAGAACCGGAATATGGCAGGAAATTATGGTATCCAGCCTGTCCAGATCAGAATAATGGAAAATGATGAATTTAAAGTCAAGAATGCCTATATGGGAATGGTCATCATCCATGGAGATCTCATTGAAAAAATACCAGCCATCACCTCCACAGACGGCCTTGAATATCAGCTTACAACTACCATCCAGAAGCTTAACAATAAAGTCAGTGCTTTGCTGCGCATTGATGAAAAAGTAAAGATCAATATGTATTTATCCTCTTCTCTGAATAAAATTGCGCCTCTCATTGGTCTGAACCAGCTTCCAATGCTTGCAGGCGCTGTTGAAGATACCATTGAAAAACTGAACAGTAAAAGTCTTGGTATCCTTGCATTCAAACATATTGATATTTCAGACAAGGCAAAACTTGATTCAGTAAAAAAAAAATATGACATTATGTCCCTCTCCTGGCCGGCCTTTCCCCAGAATAATATTGCTCCGGGACACGGTGCTGCAGGACTTGTCATTGAATTCAAAGACAGGACAACCACACTGCCCCTGATCAGCTCCATAGAGCTTCCCATAATCGGAACAACATATCAGATGGCTGATCCAGATGTTCTTGAAGAAGAGATCAATGCAATTGTGGAAAAACTCATAGGTATTAACAAAGATATCGGGTTCCTCTCAGATCACGGCACCCACTCTCTTATGCCCGACAGAATGGCAATGATGCAGGGCAGGCCTTCCCAGAGCATGCAGGTATTTAATACTCTTTTATCATCCCGATATGCAATTAAACAGATCAACTTAAAGGATGGATCAATTCCAGATGGCTTAAGTTGCCTGATCATTGCAAGGCCAACACAACAATTTTCAGACTATGAACTGTTTCAGATTGATCAG
>CAXMTQ010000211.1:0-553 GCA_964196205.1 uncultured Desulfobacula sp. | reverse complement strand
CATTGCTTTTATTTCAGATTCGTTTCAAGAGATCACACCACAGCAGGGAGCCCCAATGGGTATGCCTCCAAGATTCGAACCCATTGATACAGGTCTTGAAAAACTTTTAAACCATTATGGGGTTAATATACAAAAAGCTTATGTATTGGATAAGCAGTCCTATAAACATCAGGCACCAGAAAGCACTGGCGGCGGTGAACAAAAAGTATATTTTGCTCCCATGCTGAAAGAGAAAACAATAAATAATACTCCCTTGTTCATGGATAATATCAAGGGGCTTGTTGCCATGCAGATATCACCTGTCAATCTTGTTGAAAAAAATATTGACCGGGATAAAATCACTGCAACAAAACTTCTCTCTTCCTCTGATGAATCATGGCTCATGAAAGATAGAATCAATCTAAATCCCATGTTTCTAACCCCGCCGGAAGAAAAAACCGAGATGGAATCCTATGATCTTGCCTATATCCTTTCGGGGGAATTTACAAGTTATTTTAAAGGCAAAACCATACCCCAGAAAGATATGGGAGAAGAGGATATTAAAGGAGAGGAT
>CAXMTQ010000210.1:4046-4327 GCA_964196205.1 uncultured Desulfobacula sp. | reverse complement strand
CCATAACTATAATCCTTTACCATTTTATACAAGTGTAATAGGTGCAGCTCAGAGCTTATAGGGAATCTTAGTATGAAACCTGTAAACATAAACCTTGCTGTTAAAAAAAATATTCGGGGGAAGATATCCCTGGGGCTTGCTGCTGTATTTATATTAGCCGCCTGCGGGTTTATCATGGTAAACATCTATAATTATTATGCAAATACAAAAGTAATCAAAATTTATGAAGCACGGCTTAAAACAATTAATAAAAGAGCTGAGCAACAAAGAGTAAATGCCGA
>CAXMTQ010000210.1:0-4004 GCA_964196205.1 uncultured Desulfobacula sp. | reverse complement strand
TTCCCCTGTCTGAATTATTAACGCAGATTGAAAGCGTTAAACCAGATAAAATTGATATTAAGGCATTGATTTTTTCTGATAATCTCAAAACAGTTATTATTTCAGGGGCATCAGGCCATGTTGCGGAGGTTTCTGATTTCATTGCTGGAATGGACAGGTCAAAATTTTTTACCATTGAATTGTCCAAAGAGGAGATTAATGAAAACTCAAGGATAATTTTTGAATTAACAGCAAAATGGATAGCAATATAGTATAAGGGTATCAACTTTATAATGACCAAACAGTATAAAATAATCATAATTGCCTGTGCTGTTGCGATATTGTGTAATATTGCTGTAAAATACTATCTGATCAGTGAACAGAATAAAAATATTATCGCTCTTCAAAAGGTTATTACAGCTGCAAGGAGCGGCAGTCATCTTAAAGAAGACATGTCTCTACTGCCTGTGTCCACCAGTAGAGAGGATATAAGCAGGATTATGCATAAATTTCCCAGGGAGTTTTCATTCACTCAATATGCAGCAAAACTCAGGGATCTCATGGATATAAATGATCTTTATGTTGAAAAAACACTGGTCTTTAAACCTGAAAAGATAAAAAAATCTGATTTGTTAAAATACAATACCAATATTGCTGTTACAGGAAATTATAGACAGATTAAGAAACTCATTGCAGATATTTTAAACCTTCCAGGGGTTGTCTATTTTAATTCTATTAATTTTACAAGAGTCAAAGATAGTCAAGATAAAGTGGAACTCAAATTTGAATTATCTCTGTTCTTTAAACGGGGGACAGCGTGAAATTAAGTAAAAAACATATTATATTTATTATAGTTGGTTTTTTTCTTATTATTGCAATAATCTATCGTGTGCTTAACCCATTTGTGCAGCAAGAGGTTAATACCCTTACATTTACAGGAGAGGAAAAGAGTATTAAAACAGACAAAGCTGAACATGCTATATTGCAGGCAGAAAAGGTTGAATCTCAAACTCTGGTTTCAAGATTTTTAAACAAACAAAAGGTATCTGCAAAGGTTTATAATGATCTTTTTACCACATATAAACCTCCAAATAAGCTTGCCAAAAAAAAGAAGATTAATGTTCCTGCAGACAGAGATGTTCAAAACAGGCAAAAACCAGATATCAAAAAAGACTCTGTACAGGAGATTAAAGAGTATATCTCCTCCTACAGGGTTTACGGGATATATAAAAGTGAAAATACAAAAGCTATTTTTCTGGCAAAAAACAAGCTTGTGCTTGTTGCAAAAATTGGTGACCGTCTTGACGGAAAGTATTTAATAGATGATATTCAAGATAATTATATAAGGATCAAAACATTGGAGTTCAATGAGACAATACACCTTGACATGAGGGAGTTTAATGATGAATAGCAGGGGTTTGTTCACAAATATTATTTTAATTTCTATGTTCTTATTTCAAGGGTGTGTTTCTGGCGATGGTGATGTAAATAACTATGGGATTAAGGCTGAAAGATTTGCAAAAGAGAATAATTTTGATGCTGCTGTAGAGTATTATACTAAAGCTTCTAAAGAGAATCCTGATGATCTTGAATTAAAAATCAATCTTACAAATGCAAAACAAAAAGCATCCCTGCAACATATGCGCAAAGCAGAGAGTCTTATCGCTAAAAAATACTTTAGGGAAGCCATAGAGGAACTTCAGCTGAGTATTGCCTTTTTTTCCAGTAATCACAGGGCTATAGAGCTTGTTGACAAGGTCAAGATGATGAAAGAGTCATTTTACTATACAAAAAAAGGCGGAACGCAGATAAAAACAGGTGATTTTAAAAATGCAAGAAAATCATTTCAAAGAGCTGTTGATCTTGACCCTGACAATGAAGAGGCAGGAATGGCTCTTGAGAAATTTAAAAAAAGAAGAGATGAACTCCCTGAATACCGCCTTGATTTAAAATCCAATGCTCCCATATCCCTGAAGTTTAAACAAACTCCGGTATTGAATGTATTTGAAATTTTATCCAAACTTTCAGGGATTAATTTTATTTTTGATAAAGATATAAAACCCGGTAAAGTTACACTTTTCATGACAGATGTGAAGTTTGACAGGTTTCTGGATGTTCTTTTAAAAACCAATGCTTTAAAAGCTAAAATGATTAACCGTAAAACCATGCTGATTTATCCTAATACCCCTGCAAAGGCTAAAGAGTATGATGAGCTGTATGTTAAAACTTTTTATCTGTCATATTTAAAATCTAAAGATGCTGTAGGTATATTAACCAAGATTTTAAAAAATAAAAATATAATTGCCAATGAAAAACTGAATTCGATAACTATTCGGGGGCAGAAAGAGAATGTTGAAATGGCTGCAAAAATTATTGCTGCCAATGACAGGACTCCATCTGAAGTAATTTTAAATGTTGAAATCATGGAAGTATCCAGGAAAAAAGAGAAAGATCTTGGTCTTTCCATTTCTGAATCAATCACTTTTGGTGTCAGTGATACAAGTGATGGGATTCAATTTGACCCTGGGTATGGGATACCAGGGCAAACAGCTTATGCAGGAATGGCATCTCTCAGCGATATAAGTAAGATCACAAGCACGGAGTTGTATCTCTCTTTGCCCACGGCAACATTGAATCTGCTTAAAAAAGATGGGGATACAAAAATACTTGCCAAACCCCAGATCAGGGTGAGCAGTTCTGAAAAGGCATCTATTTTAATCGGTGAAAGGATACCATTAAGGTCAAATCGCAGAGTTGGAACTGATGGAACCGTAACCTATGATTATCAATACACAGATATTGGGGTGCAGCTTACAGTAGAACCTGTAATTAACATGTATGATCAGGTCACCTTAAAACTGGGTATTGAAATAAGTGCTCTGGGTAATAATGTTGGAACACTGACCGATCCCCAGTATGCTATTAAGACAAGAACCACGAATACTGTTTTGACAATTTATGATGGTGACAGTGTTATTATTGCCGGATTAATTGAAGACACTGAAAGATCAACAGTGCAAAAAATCCCTCTGCTTGGAGAATTGCCTACTCTTGGAAAACTTTTCTCAACTGAAAGCTCTGAAGCCGTAAAAAATGATATACTGATGACAATAACTCCGGTTATTATAAGAACCCAGGATATTCCATGGAAAACCCAGGATATTGCAGGATTCTGGTCTGGTAATGAAAAGCAGATCTCTTTGCAGTAACCTGTGGAAGAAAAAATTATCAGAGAGACTGATTTCAATGATGCACCCCATAAAGATTATATAATGGTGGTTTCAGAAAATGAATTTCTTCCAAATGATGAATATTTCAGTATACAGGTCTACTCTTCCAAAGATGAGGCTGATGCAAAAGAAAAATCCAGAGAATTCAGAGAGCTTGGATATAAAACCTGGATCAGACCGGTCGAGATAGAGGATAAAGGAACATTCCATCGTATCTTTGTGGGGCAGTATGCATCTTATCAAAAAGCCGAGAACAGGCTCCAGGATATGCTGAAAATACAAATATTTCAAAAAGATATACATATAGTTGACAGAGCATATGTGTATGAAGAGTAAAATCTGCGGATTTACACTCATAGAAATGATGGCCACCATGGCCATTATTTCCATCCTTGCCACAGGGATCATTCCACTTTCCCAGGTTGTATATAAAAGAACAAAGGAGTTGGAATTAAGAAATAATCTGCGGGTTATAAGAACAGCTTTAGATGAATATAAAAAACTTGTGGATCAGGAGATAATACCCAAAGGTGCTGCAGACAGCGGATATCCAAAAACACTTGAAATCCTGGTTACCGGAGTTGATTTGCGGACACAAACAGGGGAGAGAAAAAAATTTTTAAGAAGAATTCCCAGAGATCCTATTACAGAAGATGGGGAGTGGGGATTGAGATCCTATGCTGACAATCCTGACAGTACAATATGGGGCGGTCAGGATGTGTATGATGTCTATTGTTTAAGTGACAGGCAGGCTCTTGATGGAACATACTATGCCGATTGGTAAAACTATGAACA
>CAXMTQ010000209.1:0-4369 GCA_964196205.1 uncultured Desulfobacula sp. | reverse complement strand
GGTACCGTTGTCTCCGAACCAGTTCCCATGATCAAGACCGACTTTGGCGGTTTCTTCCAGAAGTCTAATCTGACTTTCATTGTCATGCCCAAGTTCCCTGAAATCAGCCCAGGCCAGATAAGTTCCCTCCAGATCAAATACCTTCACTCCAGATAAGCCTTGTTCCAATTTGGTTTTCAGAAAATTAAAATTGTCATGAAGATAAATCAGAAGATCATCAAGCCATTCTTCAGCTTCATTATAGGCTGCAGTAGCGGCAATGGCACCAAAAAGAGTGCCGCCCACACAATTGATAAATCCCAGATTTTCAAGATGAGTAAAAAGTTGGGCTCTAATATTTGGATTGGGAATAATGATGCTGGATTGCTGAAGGCCTGCCAGGTTGAATGTTTTGCTGGCGGCAATGCCGGTGATCGAATTTTGAGCGAACTCTTCTGACAGCGTCGGAAAACAGGTATGCTTGTGACCCGGCATGATCAGGTCGCAGTGAATCTCATCCGAGAGGATCAGTATATTATTTTTAATGCAGATTTTTCCAAACATTTCCAGTTCATCACGTCTCCACACTCTGCCGACAGGGTTGTGCGGGCTGCAAAGAATGGCCAATTTTACCCTTGGGTCTTTAGCTTTTGTTTCAAGGTCATCAAAATCCATTTTGTAGTGACTGTCAATAATTTGTAAAGGGTTCTCCTGGATCTGCCGGCCATTGTTCAGGATTGACTGGGTAAATGGATAGTAGACAGGCGGCTGGATTAAGACCTTGTCTCCAGGATTGGTAAAGCATTGGATCATATAGGTTAGGGCCGGAACAACACCGGGTGTCGTGAGTATCCAATCCTTTGCTATAGACCATTGGAGTCGCCGCTTATACCAGGATATGAGTGCGGAATAATATGATGGATCAGTAAGACTGTACCCGTAAATCTGATGAGAAATACGATTTTCCATAGCCATGCGGATCGGTTTTGGACACTTAAAATCCATATCTGCAACCCACAGTGGCAGAAGCCCCTCTTTCCCCTTGCCGAAAACTTTGTTTAAAACCTCAGGCTCCCATTTCATGGAAGCAGTATGGCTGCGGTCGATCATCTCATCAAAATTCCAGTCTTTTTTCATATGGTTTGTCCTTGTAAAATCATTTGGTTTGACCTGGTTTCATGCTATCGGATTCTATATATATCAAATAGGTGAAATTCGCAAAAGATGCGGCATCAAAAAAGGAAGACTGAAGATCCGGTCAATTTTTTCAGGGATGGAGACTGTCCTCTGACCGGCATTGATTATCTGTCTTAAGGGCTGGCCAATAACAATGGAAGTCAATAGCGTTAGAGATAAACCCACGAATAAAAGACTCCAATATATTTTTTCCATCAATATATCCTCCAAAAAAACAAAAACCACAGAGGTATAATCTCCTTACAAGAAGGAATTATAAGCCTCCATGGCTTTTTTTAATATGCAGTTTTTTACTTTTTTATTTTTTATCTTCAGACAAAAGTTTTATTGTCATTTATAAGATTTTTGTTTTATTGTCAAGTTTGATAACGGTTTTTATAACAGTATCTACTGGTACCTGGATGAAGGAAAAATCATTTGTAAGAGAAAATATAAAAAAGATTATGTGCAAACAAGCATAACATATAAAGTTGACCAAAAATATTTTTTTAGACTCAAATAAAATTACAATTGTTCTTTTTCCATTTTAAAACTGTTGAGATAGGTTACAAGATTAATTTTTTTGTTTTTCAGGTTCAGTTTTTTTCTGATATGTTCACGGTGACGGCTAACAGTTGCAATTGCAATTCCTCTCAACTGTGCAATATCTTTTGTTGAAAATCCGTTTTTGATGTAATTGCATATTTGGATTTCCACTGGAGAAAGGCTTACAAATTCTTTTGATATCGCATTAGTGAACGGGGAAGTAACCTCTTCAAGATTTTTTTTAAGCAATTTTAAAACCGAGACCTCTTTATAATTTGCTTTTTTTTCAAGAATAGAAAAAATCGGCATGATAATTTTATCAACATTTGCCTGCACTCTCGTTGCTATTTCTTTTTTTTCTTCATGTACTTTTTTTAAAACTTCTTTTAGAGCAATATTTTTATTTTCTAAAGCGATCTTTTCGATTTCAAGTTCTTCTTCTGCTCTGATACGTTTAATGGCATTACCGATACGTTCTGCGAGAGCATTTATTAAAAGCCTTTCTTCTTTTAAAAATGGCCCTTCATCAAGCACAGGCATATCTTGTGTGTATGCAATTTCGACAAGGCCTATTATCTGGTGTTCAATTTTTATTTCGGCAATTTGTTTCCATGGTGTATTTTTATAATTATCAGTTTTAAACTCTTCAATATTTAATATGATTTTTGCGCAAGTTATCTCTGGATAATGCCATGCACCTGGAAGCAGATCAACAATTCCTTGTAAAATTTTATTATAATCCCTGCTATGCTTCTCTATAATATTAGACACACCATAAAAACAGCGAAGTTCTTTTATTCTTTCCTTCAGGGTATCCTCTAATAAGATTCTCTTATATGCATTCGCAACCTGGCAGGCAATTGTCTCTATTAATATTCGTTCTTCTTTTAAAAACGGTCCCTCATCCATCGTCGGCATTTTTTTTTGATAGTAAACTTCTATGGTCCCGGCTTTTTGGCTTCCACTTAAAATGTTTGCAGATTGTTTCCATCTTGATGTTTTAAAACCAGCAGAAACATATTCCTGATCCCTAAAGACTATTCTTGCACATGCAATATCGGGATATTGCCATGAAGGGGGAAGATAACCCACAACCGAATTAAAAATTTCCTCTAATGATTTTTCATAATCCATCATTAAGTTTGTGACATTGTATAAGCAGTTTAGCTCTTTCTCTCTTTCATGCATCGAATGTTCAGCACTTACTGTATATTTGTCCATTCTATTCCTCCCCATAAAAAAATTAACAAAATGCATATTAGATATAGGCAAACTATCAGTGATAATACCATAGTGACAATTGTATGGTCAACACGGTATTATATAAATCAAACTATTGAGCAATAACTTTACAAAAAAAAAGTTGCACCTGGAGTTACCCGGATTTCCTTGGACAGATGTTTGAAGAGTTTTTAAAGAAGATAAAAAAATGAATTCAAAGACAAGGAGTTTTTCATGCTAAAGATATCCGTCTATACACCGAACTACAGTGCTGTTTATGCGAAAGACTTCGAACTGACGGTTTTGTTCAACAGCCTTGTTAAAATGAAACTGGCAAACCTGTTGAGCCTTGTAATTGACCTTGTTAAAGTCAAAAATGCCACACCGGAATTATACCAAAAAAAATCCGTCATCAAAAACGACCAGATACTGCTGGTAAAGGAGGCACAGGAAAATGAAGCCGGCGAACTGATCCGCTATGTGCATAAAATCAGACAGGACAGCAGCTTTCTGTCGTTTGATGAGGGGGTTGATAATATTTCAGTGGACAACGAAAAAAAGAATATCAGAAAATGCCGAAATTCAGAGCATCATGCACTTCTGATAGGCTGGTTACAGGATGAAGTCGTGGGATATCTGGCCTTCAGATCTAATATGTGGCAAAGACTTCGAAGTGCTGGAGAATTTGCCTTTTCTGTTTCAAAAAAGAACTGGGGGTCGGGGATTGGCAGCCACATAATAGGGGCATTGCTGGATTGGGCCAGAAAATCAAAAGCAATAAAAACTATTGAATTTCGTGTCAGATCCGATAATAAACGCGCCATTGCAGTTTACAGGAAACTGGGGTTCACTCCAAAACGATCCTTATTATGGGGGCCATTTGATTATATCGTTATGAAACTTACCCTACCTTGAACGTCCCTGAAATCCGCTCAATTCTTTAACTTATTTAAGATTATAATGGGTTCATTATTTTACAAAGAGACATCCAGATTATTCAAACCCTTCGCAAAATGAATTTACATTGAGCCCAAGAACAGCATGGTTGTATCCGCCTTCAAGGATTGCAAACCGCCTGCCCTGGCAAAGCCGCTCGGCTGTTTGTTTCATCATGCGGCCCAGTTCTCTGTAATCCTCTGTGGAAAGAAGACCTCCCCAGTCTTCAATTCCATGATCAAACCCTGCAGATGCCGCCAGAATATCTGCATCGGTCAAATTGTCCATGACTCTTTCGACCTCACTCAAATAATTTATCCTGTCTACTGAGTCAGGATTAAGAATCGTGACCTTAAATCCGTCTTTCCTGTTTTCCAGTATGTTTATATTACCGTCTCCGGTATGAAAATCAAAATCCAGGATAAAGGCAGTCTGAATTTTTTCTTCGGAATATAGTTTGAGCAGGCTGATGGCCATATTGTTGAAATTACAGAATCCCCAGCATGAATTG
>CAXMTQ010000208.1:0-4374 GCA_964196205.1 uncultured Desulfobacula sp. | reverse complement strand
GCACTATAATTATAGATTTCTGTAGTAAAGATCCTTACAATCCAAGCAAATTGTATGAATAAGATCCGCTTCTGAGTGTTTCTTTACATAAGCATCCAGAGGCCACCATTTGCCGTTTTTTCTCATCCCCTGGGGTTTTCTGTCTTTGGCGGTATATACAACCTTATAAATGCTTTCACCGATATAGACCTGGAAGCAGGAATAGTGCCACGAAAGCATATTTTCGATAACAGAATCCGTTATACAAGGGGTTAATCCCAAAAGACTACTGAATCTTCAATGGTGGCCCGATCTGTTCTGGTTGTATTAACCACTGCTTCTTTATCTGGGTATCCAAAGGACATGCCAAAGAGGATACCGATATCCTCTGGGATTTTTAACATTTCTTTCACTGGATCCGGGAATTGTCCAAGGGCGCCTTGAAAACAGCTTGCAATACCGTTTTGGCTCAGCAATAGGGCCAGTGTCTGGGCATAAATACCCATATCCACCGCTCCCATGATGTTTAAATATTTTTCCATGGTAAAAAACACGGCATGGGGGGCATTAAAAAATTCCCAGTTTCGAACCAGGGCCATCAATCGAGAATTTTTATCGCTGCGCTCAATATTCATCGAACTGTACAGGGCGTTTGCAGATTCATACTGGCGGTCACGATGGGTTCCGGTATAGCGTACTTTCCAGTCAAACTCAGGGTTTGGCTCATTGCCACTCATCACAGCTCTAAGCAAGTTGTCTTTTAAGGCATCCTTTGTATTTCCGGACACCACATGGATTTGCCAGGGCTGAACATTGCAGTTGGAAGGTGATAATTGTGCCAGGGTGAATATGGATTTTATAAGTTCATCCGGGACAGGTTTTTCAATAAAGGCACGCACGGAATTTCGCTTTTTTAATAAATCATTTAAAGACATTTCTATACTCTTTCGTTGGAGTTATTATAAATTACAGCCATCACCAGGGGACCATTTCCCCAAAAAACAATACAGTTTGTGGCATGAATGCTCAAGGAAATTTGCTGTTGTTTTCAGAAAATCCTGGGTCAACCCCTTTTTTCTGGAGAATTTTTGCTCGCTTTCTTCCCATTTTTCATAATAAAAAACAATTTATTGACATATTGGTATGTATGGTTGCAAAATCAGCAACAGATATGATGGATCAAATGATTATATCAATGGGAGAACACTAAATGAAATGTGATAAATGTAAAAAAAATATCAATGAAGAGGACGCAAGAGATTCATATGGGCAGACTTTATGTGAAGATTGCTATATTGAAACCCTTTCCCCAGCCAAAGCCTGTGATCCCTGGGCAGTACATTGTGCTAAATCTTTTTCGAAAAAAAATGGCTCTGAGCTTGAATTTACTGAAAATCAGGCAAAAATATTACTGATCTTAAAAGAAACTGGCGGGGCAGATTCAACAACTTTATTAGAAAAACTGCAAACCAATATTTCTGATTTAGAAAGAGATATTGCAACGCTTCGGCATATGGAAAAATTAAGAGGTGAATTGCAGCAAGGGAAAAAATTTTTTCGTTTATGGTAATATGAAAAATATAGCTTTAAATATCATCACCTCATATCCTGGTCATAAAGGAGAGCATTTTGAATAATTTTAATGCCTTTATTGATGATCTGCCATTATGGTCAGCTCCCTTCGGCCTGAAACTCTTAGAGACTTTAAAATTTCAAAAAAACATTAATGTGCTGGATATAGGCTGCGGGGAAGGTTTCCCATTAATTGAAATTGCTGCCCGTTTCGGAAAAAGCAGCCGTTTTTTCGGTTTGGACCCTCTGGCTCAACCTATGGCGCGAATGATATTTAAAAAACAGCTTTATAAACTGCCGACTGTTTATGGAGTGCAGGGAGTTGCTGAATCCCTGCCCTTTGCTGATCAATGTTTTCATCTCATCGTATCAAATAATGGAGTAAATAATGTTAAAGATTTAAAACAGACTTTAAACGAATGTAAAAGAGTTATCAAATCACGCGGTCAAATGGTTATCGCAATGAACACTGAACAAACCATGAAAGAATTTTATAATATTTTTGAAACTGTTTTAAAAAAAGAATCCTTATTGACGTCTTTGGCAAAAACAAAAGATCAAATTCGAAAAAAAAGACTGCCCAGGAAAGACTTCCTCTTTTTATTGAATGTAACAGGGTTTGAAGTCAAACAGATCATTCATGATAAATTTACAATGTCATTTGCAGATGGGACAACGTTATTGGATCATTACCTGATCCGGAATTTTTTTCTAAATGAATGGAAAAAGCTTGTTGATTCAAATAAAAGGCAATCTGTTTTTGATCAGATTGAAAATTGCTTGAATGATATTGCTTATAAAAAAGGATTTGTCAGCCTGACAATCCCTTATTTTATCTTAGATTGTCATGCAAAGTAAAATTGATCCTACCCCAAAAAATTGGAAACGAGGTTAAGCCACTTTTTAGAATAAATCTACATTCAAGTGAACCGAAATTCAAAAACCAACACTCAAGGTTTATTATCCTTGTTGTGAGCATTTCTGGTATTGAAATTCTAAAAGATACCAAAATAATACTTTATTATAATCATCGAGGAGAACTCATGATGATTATCCCTGTATGTAGGTTTCAGAATCTTGAATTGTTATAGATATCATATCTATCCTTAATAATTTTGAGATAAAAAAGTGATGATCAATACGTCTGTAACAACTCGGTTTATACAAAATCAGGAAACCCCAATATGTAGTATATTACATTTTTTCAGTTTTGAATTTTTAATTCAATTCTATAACCCTGTGGCAGTAGTACAGAATAATTTTTCATATTCAAGTTGTTAATATATACATCACATTTTGGCAGATTTCAGAAAATTATCTTTCAGGTTTTAAACTGCTGGAAAGTGTATCTCCAATATCTTATCATCTTTTTTTGTGATAAGCATAAAGAGAATCGAATAATTTATTGAACTGGAGGACGAATAAATGCCTTTAATACACAGACTTTCTGAAATAGAACTAAGAAAAAACAAGTCTTCAATCCCAGATTTCTCCTGGAAATCAAGCTTACCATTAGAAGAAATATCAAAATCAAAGTATTTGCATTTTGATATAAAGTCATTATTTCCAGGTAAATTTTCTTATCCATACCACTTTCATCGAAATGCTGAAGAACTATTTATCATTTTAGAAGGCGAAGCCACCTTACGTTCACCAGAAGGATATAAGACAATATCAAAAGGGGATATTTTATTCTTTGAGGAAGGGTCTTCTGGAGCTCATCAACTTTACAATCATAGTGATGATCAATTAATTTACTTAGACTTACGTACTAAGGCAAATGTTGACGTATGTGAATATCCTGATTCAGGGAAGATCAACATTCTACCCGCAATGGATATATTTGAGGAAGGATCGAAGGTATCTTATTATACTGGAGAAGCAGGTGTTAGAGATAAGTGGCCAGAAGAGCTGTTGAAAAAGAAATAAATTGCTAATAATCATAATTTTTGATGCAGATAGATTCCAAGCCTACCGATTATGTGGATGATATAAAAATTTTAAGAAATTTTGAACTGCTGGAAACTGTATCTCCAATATACAGTAATGGAGTTTTGAATAATTTAATTATTCCATTTCCCATATAGTAGAATCATTTTTTGAAAATTTATTTGTCTTGCACCTCTATTTTTATGATATAAAGAGCTTGCTGACCATTGATTGTTTAATTATAATTAGTTTTCTATATTGTATTTTCTTCTACCATCGTACAGATAAAAAGGAGAGCAGGTTATGAAAGAGTTGATTCAGTGTATTGCTAAAGCGCTGGTTGATAATCCGGATCAGGTTGTTGTTGAGGAAATCACGACTCAGCAGACCCTTGTGCTGGAATTAAGGGTCGCAAAAGAAGATATTGGAAAAGTCATTGGTAAAAAAGGCAGGACTGCCCAGGCCATGCGAACTATTTTATCATGTGCATCTGCAAAAGAAAAAAAAAGGGCCATCCTGGAAATAGTTGAGCCCATAGTTTTATAGTGAATAAAAAAGAGCGGGGGGGCCGATTGATTCATTTGGTCATACTTTTTCAAATATAGAGCGCCAGGAAGAAAACAAGCATTGTTTTTTCCGAATCCCGAGATATTATTTTAAATAAATCCGGTTACTCTCCAATAAAGTTTATCTTGGCATATTTCCCCAGAATAAATTATATTCTCACTAAAGATGACCCCTCGAAATGTCTTTACAGCTATTAGAAATATTGATACAAAAATCTTGATTCAGATTTTTTATGTATCTGGTCGAATATCATTCAAATTTACAAGATATACGGAACCGCATAATTACTTGTTGAACAAACCACTGCACGTGGACAAGCCAGTGAGT
>CAXMTQ010000207.1:0-4379 GCA_964196205.1 uncultured Desulfobacula sp. | reverse complement strand
TTATGAAATATTCTTAAATTAAAGAGATGGTCTTTTTTTTGAATGGCGTCAACCACATGGTGATTGGTGACAATCCGATTTCCGATCCCAATTACAAAACCGGTCCCAAAAAATTGGATCGTAGGCTTGGTATTAAAATGAAAGGTCCCAATGGCAACAATACTAGTCTTTGCCCTTTGAATTAAAGAAGCAAGTTCGTTATCATTTTTTTGAAAATTTATCTGAAAATCGGTCTGGGCAGAGGCAATACTTAAGAAAAACAGGTTGAGAGAAAAGAATAAAAAAATAATCAGGACACAAATTTGTTTGGATGGGTTCATTATTTTTTTTAGCATTATTTGATTAAATTTTCAATGCTTGTGTTGATTTCAGCAACCAGGTTTTTAAATATTTATCACGATACCGGATGTAGTATGAACAGAATCTTCAATTTCAGATTTGAAATTACAATATATGGGATAACCTCAATCTGAATTTCAAAAGGTTGCTATAAGGTATATTGAAGATATACCAACCAAAACTCCTGAGTTTTCATGCCACTTTTCCACATGAAAGATGTGTGATAACAATCAGACATTTTATAATACTCAATCATCTTTCCAATAATTTTTCATTCAAAAAAATTTTGAACTCTCAAAAGCTCTTTTACCCAATAATAGACAAAACAAGATAGTCATAAATCGCAATTTCCATACATGCTAAGCCTCTTTCCATCCCAACTCTGTTTGTTTTTTTCCCAGCGGACTGATACTGTGTTTGAATAATATCTAAAATTTTTATATTTGCTTAAAGGAACATCATGATAAGAAAATTAAAATGGATTATCTCGGCTGTTGTTATCAGCAGTATTGGATTTGGTATTTATTTTTTAAACGGTGCATTGGTAATTGGAACAGGGTATTCAGCCAAATATATCTGTTCCCAGGTCTTCCTTGCTGACCGTAACCCGGATTTGGTATTTATAAATGATATCAAGCCCACCCATCCTTTATTTCGACCTATAAACTCCAGTGTGGATTATGAAAACAAAACAGTAACCTCAAAAGCCTTTGGCTTCTGGAAACCCATGACAGCAGTTTATCGTGAAGGGTGTGGATGTACTTTGGCAATTGACACCACCAGAGAAGAACTTTTAGAACAAACCAGGAGTATTTCGCTTTTTAAATTGCAAAGAAGCGACGCTGACTGGCCCCAGGGCAGCACTGTCAATTTTAATAATCTGCCGGAACAAGTGGATAGAGAAAAAATAAAAAAAGTTGTTGAGGATGCTTTTATAGAGCCGGGCCCTGATACAAAACGAAACACCCAGGCTGTTGTTGTGGTCCTGGGAAACCAGGTGATTGCAGAAAAATATGCACCAGGGTTTGACAAAGACACCCCTTTTCTTGGCTGGTCCATGGCCAAAAGTGTTACAAATACTCTTGTTGGTATCCTTGTAAAAGATCAGGGTCTTGATATCAGCATTCCAGTTCAGGTTGATGCCTGGAAATCCCCAGATGATCCAAGAAGCAAAATTACTCTTGATATGATGCTTCGAATGTCAACCGGTCTTGAATTTGAAGAAATTTATGCCCCGTTTAAAGATGTAACATATATGCTTTATGCCAGCAAGAGTATGGCTGATTTTGCTGCAGCAAAGCCCCTCATCTCTGATATTGATACACAATGGTACTACTCAGGCGGGACTACCAATATAATTGCAAAAATTATCACAAAAAGGGTGGGCGGTGACCTGGCATCTTTTTATAAATTTTCAAGTGAACGCCTTTTTAATAGGATCAAAGCGTTTTCTGCTGTAATTGAACCTGATGCATCAGGTTCTTTTGTCGGCTCAAGCTATATGTTTGCTACAGCACGGGATTGGGCACGTTTTGGCCTGCTTTTAAAAAATGATGGGATCTGGAATAATGAAAGAATATTGCCACAAGGCTGGGTCGACTATTCCACCCAGCCAACGCCCGAAGCCCCCATGGGACAATATGGTGCCCATTTCTGGCTGAATGCCGGGGACAAGGATAATCCTGAGAATCGCAAGTTTCCCTCACTGCCGGATGATCTTTATTATTGCGGCGGTTTTAACGGCCAGATAGTAGCAGTTATACCTTCCAGAGATCTGGTAGTGGTTAGACTCGGTGTCACCCATGATGATTCATGGAACGATGAAATATTCATAAAACAGGTGCTTGCTTCGATCAAGATATAGGCAATATGATCATACTTATTAAATGACAGAAGCAATAATCAATAGACTTAAATCATATCTGCCATTGCATTTAATGCCATTTGATAGCCATAGGGTCCAAATCCTGAAATCTGTCCTGTAACAATATCTGCAAGCAAAGATTTATGACGGAAAGCTTCTCTTTTGTAAATATTGGAGAGATGTATTTCAATAATCGGGCAGGACAATAAAAGCAGAGCATCTCTTATGGCAATACTGGTATGAGTTAATGCACCGGGATTAATAATTATGCCGTCAATATTTGCATCAAAATCATCATGGATTTTATCTATAATGGCACCCTCATGGTTGGACTGGAAAAAATCAAGATCCAGTCCCAAAAATTTTGCAAGCGACACAAGCTCACTGTTAATCTGATCTAGGGAGAGGGAACCATAGATTTCAGGTTCCCTTTTTCCCAGCATATTCAGATTAGGACCATTAATTATCTGAATTTTTTTTCTATTCTTTGTCATTTTTTTTAACCGCTGTAATTCTCAGCAGCCTTAAATCCCAATTCAAAAGCTTCAAGGTTCTTATCAAGAAAAGATTTTTTAGTTCTTGATTTAATGGCTTTTATGACATTTTCCTTTGTAAATCCAAGAGTTCCTGACTGCACAAGAGCACCAAGAAGAACAATATTTACACTCATGGGGCTTCCTGCCTGTTTTGCAAGTTTCATTGCATCAATGGCAACAAGGCTTGCACATTTATCGCTGATAAGTTTTTTAATATTATCAACTTCTGGATAAACACCCTTGCCGATTGATACTGTAAAAGGTGGCAGAGTTGCTGTATTGGTAATAACTTTTGTACTCTTGCTGCATCTGTTTAATGCTCTTAATGTTTCAGAAGGCTCAAATCCGAGAAGGATATCAGCTTCATTGTCTGAAATAATTGAACTTGTTGCATCACCAAAAACAATAGCAGATTCAACGACACCGCCACGCTGGGCCATCCCGTGTATTTCACTCATCCTGACCGGCACACCGGAAATCAGTGCAGCTTCTCCAAGGACCTTGGATGCCAGGAGATTTCCCTGACCACCCACTGCTACGATTATTAATCTTGTTGTTTCCATTTTTAAATTATCCTTTTTTTAACGGTCTGATTGCATTTTCAGGGCAGATCTGGGCACACACAGCACATCCCACACATGTATCAGCATCAATTTTAACTTTGTTGTCCTCAATAAAAAAAGATGGACAGGCAATGGTATTGATACAGTCTCTGTGGTCAACACACTTATCTGAAACCGTAAATGCTCTTGGCTTGAGAAGTTTCATACTCTTTGCATATAATGCACAGGGCTCCTGGGAAATAATTACGGAAACACCTTTATATTCGAGCGCCTCTTTAATTGTTTCAATACTCTTTTTCACCTTAAATGGTTTAACTATGGAAACATGTTTCACACCAAGGGTTTTTACAAGCTGTTCAATGTTAACCCTGCCAAATCCGTCAAGACCGAATCTTTCCATATCCACACCTGGATGGGGCTGATGTCCTGTCATGGCTGTGATATCATTTTCCAGAATTACAAGGGTAAAATTATGGTTGTTAAACACTGCATTAACAAGCCCTGTTATACCGGAATGGAAAAAAGTTGAATCCCCAATAAAAGAGACCACTTTCTGGTTTGTTGCCTGACCAAATCCACAGGATGTACTTACTGAAGATCCCATGCAGATAACAAAATCTCCCATACTTAAAGGAGGCAGAAAACCAAGGGTATAACAGCCAATATCAGTGGGGCAGATCATATCCATATCCTTGCCTGCCTGTTTTACCTCATAAAATGTTGCCCTGTGGGAACAGCCGGAACAAAGATTTGGCGGCCGCATGGGAATTTCAGGAACATCAGCGTTTTCAAGGTTTTTAGATGGAGTATAATCAACACCAAAAAAGAGGGCTGTTTTTTCCCTTACCATGGCTGGATCATATTCATAAAGACGTGAGAAGAGTTTTTCAGATTTTCCTTTAATGGGAATTATTATACCATCTTCCTGGGCAAAAGCTTTTACAGCTTCTTCCATAAAAGGCTCACCCTCTTCAATGACAAGGACTTTTTCACAATCCTTAAGGAAATCTTTTATCAATTTTTCAGGCATTGGATTGGAAAACCCAAGACGCAGAATCTTTGTATTATATTCAATAC
>CAXMTQ010000206.1:0-4384 GCA_964196205.1 uncultured Desulfobacula sp. | reverse complement strand
TTTCAACAAAACTGGATTTTTCAACCAACTCCCCTTTTTTTGCCTTTTCAACCATCATATCCTGTTTTTTTACATCTTCAAGGGTAATGGGTCTTATACTTTCAGGCACTTTTTCCTTGCCATATTTGCGCATGAGATATTTTTTACCGGTAACAGGAAAAAGGGCATATACTATAAGATCTTCATCATCTGCAGCAAGACTTCCTATCTCTTTTTTTGCCTTTTCAAGTTCAGGCTTGAGAACCTCAGCCGGTCTGCATGTAATGGGTTCTTCTCCTCTTTCATAGTTCTTAAGGGCTTTTTTCTGCACCTCATTATCTATTGGTATGGTTGTTTTCCCATAAAGGCCGTAACAAAGATCCTTTACCTGGGCTGTTATCATTTTATAGCGTTCATCAGGAGTATCAAAGAGTACATTATTAACAGTCTGGGTTCCCACTATCTGGCTTGTAGGGGTTACAAGTGGAATCTGACCAAGCTCTTTTCTAACCCTGGGAAGCTGTTTGTAGACTTCACCGATTTTATCAAGGGCATCCATCTCTTTAAGCTGATTCACAAGGTTGGAGAGCATTCCGCCAGGGGTCTGGTGCAAAAGAACATTGATATCAATAATAGAGACTTTGCTGTCATCAAGAAGGTGTTTGTATTTGGGCATAACATCTTTTTCCAGGGTTTCATTAATATCTGCAAGAGCATGAATATCAAAACCTGTATCCCTGTTTGTCCCTAACAGAGACATGACAAAGGGCTCAATTGCTGCATGGGATGTTCTGTAGGCATAGGGAGTCATGCAGGTATCAATAATATCAACTCCTGCTTCAACAGCTTTAAAATGGGCCAGGGGTGACATGCCTGAAGTAAAGTGGCTGTGGAGATGAATCAAAGGCTTGACACTCTCTTTTAAGGCTTTTACAAGTTCATAGGCATCATATGGTGCAATAAGCCCTGCCATATCCTTGATGCATATACTGTCAGCGCCCATATCTTCAAGTTCTTTTGCCTTTTGCAGATAGTAATCAAGATTGTAAACTTTTCCGCCAAGTCTTGGTTCAGTCAATGTATAACATATACAGCCCTGGAAATGTGCACCACACTCCTTTATAACAGGAACAACAGCTTCAAAATTACGATAATCATTCAAAGCATCAAAGGTTCTGAATATATCCATACCGTTATCAACAGCCTTTTGAACAAAGAGTCTTGCAACGTCATCAGCATAGTTTCTGTAGCCCACAAGGTTCTGCCCTCTTAAAAGCATGGAAAACTTTGTCTTCTTAAAATATCTTTTAAGGGTCCTGAGTCTCTCCCACGGATCTTCTCCAAGAAATCTGTGCATGGTGTCAAAGGTGGCTCCACCCCATACCTCTACTGCCCAGAAACCAATTTCATCCATTTTTTCTGCAACAGGTATCATGTCTTCGGTTCTTCCCCTTGTGGCAAAAAGGGACTGGTGGCCGTCACGCAGGGATAAATCCTCTATTTTAAGGGGGTTCTCGGCTTTTGGTCGGTCCTTGTCATAATTCATATCTGTTATTTTAACATGGGTGTGTTCTGTCATTGATCTTCTCCAATAATATATTATTTTATTTAAACATTCGTAGTTGCATCATGTTATTAGCCTGCATTTGTGTCTGCCGTCCTGATATTCCCCAAAGATTGCCGGGCTGCATAACTTGATGCAGTTGTGCTCCAGCTTCCCCTACAGGTTCAAGAGCTTGAGCTGCATGGAAAGCTGCCTCTTCTGAGGTTTTAATATATGCAAATACAGCAGACATGGCTGCTGCAAGTTTTTTTTTATCCATTTTCACTCCTTATACTGGAATATTTCCATGCTTTTTAGCTGGTCTTAATTCTCTTTTGGTTGCCATGGCTTCAAGGGCATCAATAAGTCTTGGCCTTGTCTCCGACGGTTTTATAACTGCATCCACATATCCCCTTGCAGCTGCGCAGTAGGGGTTGGAAAATTTTTCATTGTATTCATCTATTTTTTCTGCTCGTTTTTGTACAGGATCTTCAGAGTTTTTAATCTCCCTTGCATGGATGATATTGGCTGCGCCTGCAGCACCCATTACAGCAATCTCAGCACTTGGCCATGCAAAGGCCATATCTGCTCCAAGGTGTCTGGAGCACATTGCAAGATAGGAGCCGCCATAATCTTTTCTTGTAACCAGTAACAACTTGGGGACTGTGGCTTCTGAATAACACCATAAAAGTTTGGCTCCATGGCGGATAATCCCTCCCCACTCCTGGTTACTTCCGGGCAGATATCCTGGGACATCGGCAATGGTAAGCATGGGGATATTAAATGCATCGCAGAACCTTATAAACCTTGTGGCTTTATCAGAGGCATCAATATCAAGGCATCCTGCAAGAAAATTTGGCTGGTTGGCAATAATACCAATGGATCGCCCGTTAAGTCTTGCAAAACAAATCACAATATTTTTTGCAAAATACTCATGGGGCTCAAAAAATATACCATCATCCACAATGGATGTAATAACATCTTTAATATCATAGGCTCTGTTGGGACTGTCCGGTATAATTGAATCCAGGGATTCATCTGTGCGGCCGGGATCATCTGTGGGGGGTACAAATGGTGGATCTTCCATATTATTGGAAGGAAGGTAGGACAGAAGTTTTTTTATCTGAATAATGGCATCTTCATCAGACTCACATGCAAATTGTGCCACACCAGACTTTTCATTGTGTGTCATGGCACCGCCAAGCTCTTCAAAGGTGATCTCTTCACCGGTAACAGCCTTGATTACATTTGGTCCTGTAATAAACATATAGCTTGTTTCTTTGACCATGAAAATAAAATCGGTCATGGCAGGAGAGTAGACAGCTCCACCGGCTGTTGGGCCCATGATTGCTGAAATCTGCGGAATAACACCGGAAGCTGCTGAATTTCTAAAGAAAATCTCTCCATATCCTGACAAGGCATCGATACCTTCCTGGATTCTGGCTCCTCCCGAGTCATTCATACCAATAATGGGAGCGCCTGATTTCATAGCCATATCCATGACTTTGCAGATCTTTTTAGCCTGCATCTCTCCTAAGGAACCCGCCCTTGCAGTAAAATCCTGGGCATAGGCAAATACAATTCTGCCGTCTACTTTTCCATGCCCTGTTACAACTCCATCTGCAGGAATTTCAATATCTTCCATGCCAAAATTGGTACATCTGTGAGTAACAAACATATCAAGTTCCCTGAAAGTTCCCTTGTCAAACAGAATATCAAGTCTCTCCCTGGCATTTAGCTTACCCTGATCTTTTCGTTTTTCCAGGGCTTTTTCTCCACCCATTCCCATAATCTGCTTCTCTTTTTCTATCAGCTTCTGGATATTGTCAGACGTAGCTCCCATAATTTAAAACCTCTCTTTATAAATAATTTTTAGTTTTGAATTTTCAGTTTTGAATTAAGAATGAAAAAATTTCAAACAGTAAACCTCCATGCACAAAACCACTCCTCGGGGTGATCATCCGGAGGGCACCCAATGCACTGAGTTTTAATTCTTTTATCAATGGATCTTGCAAAATATTCATATTCAACCAGCCCTGCTGATTTACAGGGATAGTCATCAAGATTCTTTCTTTTTCTTGCAGACTGAACCCTGCAGTCATTCATCTGAAATACAAAACTCTCCGGCCCTTCATCAACAATTGATTGCACATTTATCAATGAATACATCCTGAAGTTCAATGCTTTTTTCAACCCTTCAAGCCCACAGTTATCATCAAGTTTTAAAAACTTTTTAATGGCAAAAGCTTCATAGGGTGAAAACTGTGCCCAGCATGAATCATTGCATCTTTTGGCATCGTTCATACCATTATCAAATTCAACAGACTGGAACCACACACCATCATTCACAAGCCAGTTTTTTGCCACAGCATCCATAAGTTCATTAATTTTTTCCTCTTCCATGTCCAGCAATGGCTTTGGCAAGCCATCTTCAATCTCAAAATCCAGAACCTTGGCAATCTTTTTCATCCCGATGGAAACACTTTTACCGGTTGCTTTTTCAAGTACATCCAGAGCTTTGTCCATTCCCATCTGGTGCCTGACTTCAGTAAACCAGAGTCCATAATGAACTGCAATTCTGGTTACCATGTCAACAATTAATTTTGCTTTCAGGGATTTATCCAGGCTCAAAGGGTCACAATTATTATCTTCCATTGCCTTATTTCCTACTCCAAATATTTTAAAATATTATTATCATTAGACGTGCTGGTAATATTAATCCAGAGCAAATCTAATGTCAATATTTGAATATAATATATCGGGATATTTGGTAAGGAGTTTATGTTTACCTGTCCAGGAAGCATATCTCCTGATGGTTTTTTATTATCCCGGCAGACTTCCACTTAAATCAAATTTTATATT
>CAXMTQ010000205.1:0-4387 GCA_964196205.1 uncultured Desulfobacula sp. | reverse complement strand
AACACGGTATTTCTTGTTTTTAGGTACTGGTGTGTCACAATTTGAGCATTTTGTTGCTGAAAGTTTTATATCGCTTGAACATTTTTGACATCTGATGTTAATTGCCATGAAAACCTCCCAATATTTTAGGTGACATATAGGTGACACCAGGGTGACATAAGGTGACAACTTTAGCAAAACTGTTACTAAACAATTAAGCGAATTTTACTACAATGTCAAGTGTTTTATTAAAATATACAAAAATAAGAAACTACAATTTTATAGACATGGACTCTAATAAACACACTTAAAAAGTGTGATTAAAATCAAACTTGTTACAAATTAGAAAACAGGCCAAACATTTGAAATCACTATCATTGCCATGGGGCTTGCCATGGATGCCTCAGCAGTCTCTCTTGCAGCTGCTGCTGCAGGATATGCCAGGGATGCCAGGGCAATATTCCGATTATCTTTTCATTTCGGACTGTTTCAATTTTTAATGCCAGTACTGGGATGGTTTCTGGGCATTGGTTTTGCTTCTCATTTTAAAACATTTGATCACTGGATTGCTTTTTTTCTTCTGGCATTTGTGGGTATAAGAATGATTAAAGAAGGTAAGGACAAATCCCCTGGAAATCAAAAAAATGACCCGTCCCGGGGTATGACCATGGTCATGCTCAGTGTGGCCACAAGCATTGATGCCCTGGCCATAGGCTTAAGCCTTGCAATGCTGGAAGTAAACATCTGGTATCCAAGTATCATGATCGGCGTTATCACAACTGTCATGTCATTTGTTGCCATTAAGGTTGGAGCAAAACTGGGAGTGTTATTTGGTAAAAAAATGGAAATTTTTGGTGGAATTATTTTGATTTTTATCGGTACCAGGATTCTGTTTTTTCATCTGTTTCCATAAATCAATCATCTATTATCCCAAAGCCACATCAAGAATCATCATAACTGAAAAGCCAATCATTGTTGCCATTGTTACAATATCAATGTTTGCATAATTTCTTTGAGATTCGGGAATCAGCTCCTCCACTACAACAAAAATCATGGCTCCCGCAGCAAAACAGAGGGCATAGGGAAGAATGTGCTGCATTTTCAGAACAAACAGTGCTCCGATCACTCCGGCAATAGGTTCAACTATACCCGAAGCCTGTCCCATGAAAAAACTTTTCCCTTTACTCATGCCTTCTCTTCTCAAAGGCATTGATACAGCAGTACCTTCAGGAAAATTCTGGATCCCAATACCTATTGCCAGAGCAATTGCTCCTCCCATTGTAGCAGAAGGAAGATTAGCTGCCACAGCTCCAAAAGCAACACCTGCAGCCAGACCTTCAGGTATATTGTGAAGAGTTATGGCAAGTACAAGAAGTGTACTTTTCTGCCATGAAGTCTTTATCCCTTCTTTTTTATCAATACTCAAGCCTGGATGGAGATGAGGAAGAAATTTATCAGTCAGCCTCATGAAAATTCCACCAGCCATAAATCCAATGGCAGCAGTCAGCCAGGGAATATGTCCCAGCTGTTCAGCCATTTCTATACCGGGTGCAAGAAGTGACCAGAAGCTTGCAGCTATCATTACCCCGGCAGCAAAGCCAAGCATTGAATCCATAACTTTATGATTTACAGCTTTTGTAAAAAAGACAAGTGCTGCTCCTGCGGCAGTTACGCCCCAGGTAAAGAGTGTGGCAATAAACGCCTGCATCACAGGGTTAAATTGTTGTAGAAAATCTATCATTGCTGCGGTTTCCTTCCATTTGATAAGTAGTGCCCTGTCAAAAACTACAAATTCACCCAATCACAGAGTTGGAAACAAATTTTCTCAATCATTAAATACGATTTTAAACACATCTTTATATTTTTTAGCAAAATGAAATGTGATGCCTTCTCGAATGTGCTCTGGCAGTTTTTTAAAATCAGAAATACACCCGTCGGGTAAAATAATCTCTTTAATACCTGATCGCCGGGCTGCAATTATTTTCTCTTTAATACCACCAACCGGAAAAACTTTACCCGTCAGAGTTATTTCCCCAGTCATGGCAAGGGGACGGTTAATGGTTTTTGCTCTGGCAAGAGAAATTAGAGCTGTTGCAATAGTGACCCCTGCACTTGGGCCGTCTTTTGGGGTAGCTCCTTCAGGTACATGGATATGGATAAAGGCATTATCAAAATATTTTTTATCAATTTTAAAAGATGCAAGATTTGCCCTTACATAGCTGTAAGCAATGGATGCAGACTCCTGCATGACTTCCCCAAGCTTTCCTGTCAGTTTAAATCCGGAATTCTTGTCATGAACCCTTACCACTTCAATGGGAAGAGTTACCCCGCCAAGCTGAGTCCAGGCAAGACCGGTTACCACCCCAATACCTGACATCTGTTCTTCTTTTTTAAAGATTGGCGGTCCAAGAAGCTCGTCCAGGGATTTAATATTGATCCGAATCTTCTTTTTCTTCTCTTTTAATATGGTCACAATGCTTTTTCTGATAATTTTATTTAAAAGCTTTTCAATGTTTCTGACCCCGGCTTCCCTGGCAAAACCTTCAATAAGAACACGGATGGTAGGATCTGTGATAGTGATTGTTTTGGATGTCAGCCTGTTTCTTTTTAAAAGTTTTGGCCAGAGATGCTTTCTTGCAATCTGAATTTTTTCCTGGGTAATATAACCGGAGAGATTAATCCTATCCATCCTGTCGAGAAGCGGTCTTGGAATAGTATCAAGCTGGTTGGCCGTACAGATAAACAAAACCTTTGACAAATCGATGCGAAGGTCCATGTAATGATCGAGAAATTCAGAATTCTGTTCAGGGTCAAGCACTTCAAGCAAGGCAGATGCAGGGTCACCCTGGTAAGATGATCCGATTTTATCCACCTCATCCAGCATTATTACAGGATTTGCCACCTGAGTATCTTTCAAGGCCTGGACCATTTTTCCGGGCAATGCTCCCACATAGGTTCTTCTATGCCCCTTTATCTCAGCCTCATCCCTCATCCCGCCAAGACTGAACCTGAAAAATTTTCTTCCAAGAGCCTCTGCTATTGATTTTCCAATGGAAGTTTTACCCACACCAGGAGGGCCGACAAACAGTATAATGGAGCCGGCAATATCTTTTTTGTAAATTCCTGCTGCAAAAAATTCAATTATCCTCTCTTTTACATCGGTGAGTCCTGCATGATCCCGATCAAGAATTTTCTCAGCCCTTTTAATATCAATATTATCCTTAGAATAGATTCCCCAGGGAAAGGATGTGATCCAATCGATGTAGTTGCGGGTTACCCCATATTCTGAAGATCCTGTCTCAAGCACAGATAATTTTTCAATCTCCTCTTCAAATCTTTTAACCACATGTTCAGGTGGAGTAAGTTTGGCAAATTTCTCTTTAAACTTATCCACATCCGAAGTTTTATCATCTTTTTTCAATCCAAGCTCTTTTTGAATTGCTTTAAGTTGCTCTTTTAAAAAGAATTTACGCTTGTTATCATCCATCTGGACGTTAAGTTTTTTCTGTATTTTGTTTTGAAGCTTTGTGATTTCTATCTCTTTTTGCAGCAGTGTCATGACTTTTTTCATCCGCGCCATGACAGAGGTGAGTTCTAAAACTTCCTGTAAATCATCACCGGAAGCCGTGGTAATACCTGCTGCAAAATCAGTCAGGGGCGATGGTTGATCCGGGCTGAACATCCCTAAATATTGTTTTAGGGCTTCAGAGTACATTGGATTTAGAGAGAGTAACTGCTTGATGGAATTAATAATTGCAATGGCATAGGCTTTAAGCTCATCTTCATTCTCCTTGATTTTTTCAAAATACTCCACCCGTACTACAAAAGGTGGTTTGTCTGAAAGAAATTTTTTGACTTTAAATCTTTCAAGCCCCTGGGCAATAAACTGGATATTTTCCTTATCATCCGTTATATTCATCATTCTGACAATGCAACCCACCTTAGGAAAATCTTTTTCGTACACATATTTTCCTTTAACTTCCTTTAGATATGAAAGGCCTAAAATATTTTGAGAATCTTTGGATGCCTTCTTCAGAGTCTCTTCCCATCTTTTCTTATTTACCACAAGGGGTTGAACCTGTGCAGGCATATGGGGACGGCCTGTGATGGGAAGAAGATATACAATATCGGGTTTTACGTTTTGTGGAACCAGTTGACCCCCTTTTTTTTCATTATCGTCTTCAACGATTTCCGTCATAATGGGTTTGCTGTCATCAGTCATAAAACCACCTTTAAAAAAAATATGTTGTTATAATGATTACTATGCTCTCTATTATCATCTGTTTTCAATTCTAATATCACTATTTACCAAAGGTTTCAATCAAACCGTCTGAATTTTTAACTGCGAGTCGCTATAGTGGTGCCTGAACGAAAACCTGATAATTTGTTCAAGTACAAGGCAGGAAAA
>CAXMTQ010000204.1:0-4406 GCA_964196205.1 uncultured Desulfobacula sp. | reverse complement strand
ATTAAACTTATTACCCCAGAGATATTTATATCCCAAATCTGTCCTTGCTGCAGATTCCCATTCAGCTTCCGTTGGCAGACGTCTTCCAATCCAGGATGCAAACATAAAAGCATCATCAACACTCACCTGTACAACTGGATGGTTTTTTTTACCGTGAAGTGATGAATCAGGCCCTGTGGGTTGATGCCAGCATGCACCTTTTACATCTTCTGAGCCTGAATTTTTATTCCATTTTGACTCCATTGCATTTTTTTTAAATCTTGAATAATAAACCCTGCCAAAGCCTTTCTTTTCAGCACTTGTAATATACCCTGTCTCCTCAATAAATCTTTCAAACAAAGAATTTATTACAGGATATATTCCAATATAAACTTCAGGCATGTCAAACTGCTGTGATTCCAGAGTGGATTTCAGTCCTTTTTTTGTTCCTATTCTATACAGGTCTTCAGGAATTTTGGTATATTTATTATCTTTTTTTTCTCTTTCACTCAGAGTCTTGTCAAACTTTACTGCAAGCACTCTTTTCTCCTTGAATTCCTCTAAGGCTTTAAGTTCTTCTTCATCTATTTCAATCTCTTCTGCATCTATGTCCATATCATCTATCGTTTCTGGTCCTTCATCATATCCAAAGCTATACTTGGTATCTTTTTTTAAAAGTTTTTTCAGATCTGAGTTAATGGAAGATATCAGGCTTGAAAAATTTTTTCTTTTTGATTTTAATTTGGAAAAATTATCACTGACATCCCATATTGATTTGATCAGTGTATCAATATTTATAGAATCTAACTCTTTTATGGATTCATCAGAAGAATAAAAATTTCTAATTGCCATAATGACTTTATGTTTGACTGAACCCGGCCGGTACTTATGGTCGGCAATTGCCTGGTCTATTCCTTTAAGAGAGATGGATGAATTTGCCAAAGGGTTTTTTAATCTCCTGTTTGCTGTTGTTTTCAGGTGGTATTTAATATTCCTCTTTAGTATGATATATCTTTTCAAATATTTCAACTTGGCATGAATATTTTTTTTTGTTAAAGGTATATAATCATGAGTCAAATAATTACCATAGCAGGCCAGAAGGGCGGTATTGGAAAAAGTGTTACTGCTGTCAATCTTGCTGCCTCATTTGCTTTGTTTAAAAAAAAAACGCTTCTCGTAGATTGTGACCCCCAGGGATGTTCTACGCGATGGTGTTCAATTAGAGACAAGGATTATAATTGTGATATAGCCTCTGTTTTATCGGCAAAGGCAACAGTTGCACATGCAATTAAAAAAACTCACTTAGATTATCTTGATGTAATGCCGGCAGGATTTACTCTGTTTCAAGTTGCATTGAAACTTGCAAAAAACCCAGGCAATGAAAAGCTTTTACGTCTTTTTTTAAAGGATGTTAAGGACGAGTATGAGTATATCATTATTGATCCACCTTCTTCATATGGGTTTTTAAGCGTTGCTGCCATGGCAGCGTCTGATTCTTTGCTTGTCTGTATGTCTGTTCACAATAATTGTCTTGAAGATTTTCACAATCTGTTGAAAATGGTAAAATATATCAGGGCAAATTACAGTGTGCCTTTAAAAATTTCCGGATTTCTTTTTAATCGATGTGAAACAAAAGAGGATATCACCTCTTTTCTTGATCAACAGGACTTATTAGATATAAAACAGATGGTTTTTGACAATTTTATTCCTGAAGATAAAAATATTAAAAAATCAATTGACTTAAAGACCCCTGCTTTATTGTATGACATTAAAGGTAAAGCAGCAAAGGCATATTTAAACTTTGCAGAGGAATTGCATTCTTTCTTCAATTAAAGAGGAGTTTTATGAAACTTACAAGCCAGGAAAATATTGCTCAAAGTGAAAAAGAATTTATTGATACAATAAATGCTGAACTGGATTGGGAAGCCATAGAAAAATTGCTTCTTGAAAAACATAAATTCACACTTCAAGAAGAGATAGATTATAAAAATGGCAACTTGATAGTTTATAACGATAATATTGCTTATAAATTTGATTTTGAAATTAAAGTTCCTTTATCTGTGATTTTTAACAGGGAAGGAGAATGCCTTGAGATTTCTACCATTAGGGATGATTTTGAAAACCAGGATGAAGAATCTTTGATGATTGAAGATGAAGATGCAATCCCACCTGATAAACACTTTAGGCCAGATGACAAAACAGGGCAGATGGTTTCAAATATTGCAGATATGATTTCTGAAATTAATGAGGGGGATGAATAAAAAAAATAAAATACCTCCAATGGTTATTGCTTACGCCGGGTTGACCCTGACCATTTTTTTCTGGGCTATAAACACAGTGATTGCAAAAGCCGTAGTTATGGAAATCAAACCAATGGCCTTATCCTTTTATCGCTGGGTTCTGGCTTTTATTTTTATCCTGCCCTTTGCAATTCCCCATCTTAAAAAAGATATAATATTGATCAAACAGAATCTGGGAATATTGTTCATATTGTCAATTCCAAGCGTTGCAGTCTATAATTCACTTGTATATTTCGGAGCGCAATATACAAGTGCTACAAATATTTCCCTTGTGGTTGCAACAATGCCTGTTATGACAATTTTGTTTTCCTGGGTAATGAACAGGGAAAAGCCTTTTGCTTTACAGGCATTTGGCATCATGATTTCTATAATCGGAGTGCTGATCATCATCAGTCATGGTTCATGGCAGGTCTTGTCCACCCTCTCATTTAACCCCGGAGATCTGCTCATTGTTCTCTCCATTGCAGCCTGGTCGTTTTATTCTGTACTGCTGAAAAAAAATGAGATTAATATTTCTTCCATATCTTTATTAACCATTTTAATTTTTTTCGGCACTCTTTGTATCCTGCCTTTTTATGTATGGGAATTTTCTGTTTTTCAAGGATTTGAACTTAAAATAACCACTGTTATAATTTTTTTATACCTTGGCATATTCCCTTCAATTGTATCCTATCTTTGCTGGAATTTTGGTGTCAAAACTGTAGGCGCTTCCATTGCATCGGTGTTTATGTATCTACTGCCTGTATTTACTTCAATTATTGCTTATCTGTTCCTCAATGAAAATCTTTTTATATATCACTTTGCAGGAGGCCTGCTGATTTTATTTGGATTGATCATGTCCTCCCTTAAATACAATGGGAAATATTAAGATACGCTCTCCTGTTCTATAAGGTTGAATCGTATTAGCGGTACTTTTAAAAATCCTTAATAAAAACTTGACAAATCCTTATTTTATTTACATTTTTAGTGGGCTTTTATTTTTATAAATAACGGATAAAAGGGATTAAGACATTTATTTGGACAAAGGAGCAATTATTTTCATGCAATTTCTTGATAAATTGGTCAGTATGATTGACGGCCTGAGTGACAAAATCGGTTACCTTGTGGGCTGGCTGACGACTTTAATGGTTTTGATCGTATTTTATGATACGGTGATGCGGTATGCATTCAATAAAGGCACTGTTGCCCTGCAGGAATTAGAATGGCATCTTTTTGCCATTGTCTTCCTGATCGGAGCCGCTTATACCCTGAAAGAAAAGGGGCATGTCCGTGTGGATATCCTCTATGTAAACCTATCGGAAAAAACCAAAGCCTGGATTGACTTTTTAGGGGTCTTTATTTTTCTTATTCCCTTTTCCGTGATGGTCATTCTCTCCACCAAGGGATTTATTATGAATTCCTGGGCAATCCGGGAAATTTCCCCCGATCCCGGAGGTCTGCCGGCACGGTATATTTTAAAAACAATGATTCCCTTGGGGTTTTCCCTCCTTATTGTACAGGGATTATCCGAAGCTGCTAAGAATTTCATGGTTATCATGGGATATAACCGGAAGGTCACACGCAAACGACAGGGGGATGAATCATAATGGAATTTATCACTGAATTTTTACCCCTGATTATGTTCGCTGTTGTTTTTGCACTGTTGCTTCTAGGTTTTCCGGTTGCCCTTACCATTGGCGGCGTTGCCTTGGCGTTCGGTCTTTATGGGTTTGGCCCGGGATTCTTTGCCCCTGAGAATCTGGGGAACCATGGAAAACTTCTCCCTTATGGCCGTGCCCCTGTTTATTTACATGGGGGTCATGCTGGAAAAATCAGGCCTGGCTGAAGAATTACTGGAAGCCATGGCCCTTGTTTTCGGCAGGATCAAAGGCGGTCTTGCAGTTTCCGTTATTTTTGTGGGAGCCCTCATGGGAGCGTCCACCGGCATTGTCGGAGCGACGGTTGTTACCATGGGGCTGCTTTCCGTGCCCACCATGCTTCGAAACCGCTACAATAAATGCCTGACCACAGGAACGGTTGCCGCTTCCGGAACATTGGGGCAGATCATTCCCCCCAGCATTGTCCTTGTTTTGCTGGGAGAAATCATGAATGTTTCCGTGGGTGAACTGTTTGTCGCTGCCATTATCC
>CAXMTQ010000203.1:0-4416 GCA_964196205.1 uncultured Desulfobacula sp. | reverse complement strand
ACATTCCTGCTTAAAGGTTCATCATATTTTAAATCAGAATAAAAAAGCATTCATAGAACTTTTTATGTCAAAATGAAAAAAATACTTATAGTGGGTGATATCCACGCAAATTATCCTGCTTTAAAAGCAATACAGAGCCATGTCCGGACCTACCGGTTCGATAGGATAATCAACACAGGAGACATCACTGTTTACAGTACTTTTCCCAATGAAACCATTGAATGGTTCCGTAAAAGAAAAAAATCAGTCAGCATATTAGGCAACACAGACAGGCGCATATTAAAAATCTTGAAAGGTAAAAAATTAAAAAAACCTGGAAAAAAGGAAAAACGGGTTATGTATTTCTGGACATCTGAAAACCTGCTTCCAGAAAATGTAAAGTATTTGCAATTGCTGCCCAGACAAGCAGATCTCACCATAGGCAATGTTCGTATAGGTGTATTCCACGGGACATTAGATGATGAGAATGAAACCCTGTTCCCGAATTCCCCGGCAAACCGCTTTCGTGAACTGGCAGATGGATCTCCATACCGGATTCAAATCATGGGCCATTCGCATACTCCCTATTATAAAATAATCAACAAAGTTCATTTCATCAATCCAGGCAGCGCAGGACGTATGTTTGATGGAGATCCGCGAGCATCTTTTGCAATTCTTACAATCTCTTTAAAAAAAATCAGTGTGGAACATTTCCGTATCCCATATCCGGTGGAAGAGGTGACCAAAGGGTTGGGAGAAAACCGTCTGCCAGGTATTTATAAAAAAATGTTCCGCACAGGTAAAAAATTAAATTAACCGTTATCCAGGCAATTCAACACCTGTCATTAAATTTGCTTCCATGTGTTTGATTTCATCAATACCGGATACAATAATATCAGGATCTACCTTGAGTTCCTCTTCAGAGATCTTGTCTTGATATTCGATATTGGACAGTAGATGTTTTATGCAATTGAGCCTTGCTGTTTTCTTTACATCTGACCGGATAATTGTCCATGGACAAATTGTCCGATTGGTCTCATTGAGCATCTGGAATTTTCTTACGGTGTAATCATCCCATCTTTCCTGAGCCTCTCTGTCAACCGGTGAAATTTTATATTGTTTCAGAGGATCAGTCTCCCTTGCTTCAAACCTCCGCATCTGTTCTTCTTTTGAAACAGAAAAAAAGAATTTGAATAGAATAATTCCATTCTTGACCAGCATGGATTCAAGCATTGGAGTATCCTTTAAAAATCGCTTGTTTTCTTCATCCGTGCAGAAATGCATTGTTGGTTCCACCATGGCGCGGTTGTACCAACTGCGGTCGAACAGAACAATTTCTCCACCAGACGGAAGGTGTTGGATATACCTTTGAAAATACCACTGGGTTTTTTCCCTGTCGCTGGGCTTTAAAAGTGCAACAATTCTGGCTCCCCGAGGATTAAGATGTTCCATAATCCTTTTGATGGTGCCTCCCTTGCCAGCGGCATCACGGCCTTCAAATAACATCATAATGCGCATGTCATTGGCAATGACATGTTTCTGCAATTTTAAAAGTTCGATCTGCAGTTTATTGAGCTCTTTTTCATAGTCAATATGGAATGTTTTTACCCAGACAGGCTGACGTTTTTTTGATTTTTTCTTATTTAAATTTTTAAAGCTGGTATGCTCGGTTAACTTCAGCTTCAGTTTTTTCTTTTTTTGATTCCCATTATTCTCTTTTTTCTTAGTATCTTTAGAGGCCTTTTTATCAATTTTCCCCACAGATTTTGTACTTAAGTTGTTGATTTTTTTTTGGTTTTTTTCTAGTTTTTCCTTGGCCACATTGCCCTCCCATTTTTTCTTAAATATTAAACAAAATCATTCAGGTTAAAATTTTATAAAAAACCATACCTCTTTTAATTCAACATCACCCTGAGTTACTGTATTTATTTCTTCTTATCTTTCTTCTTGTCTTTCTTCTTATCTTTCTTCTTATCTTTCTTCTTATCTTTCTTCTTGTCTTTCTTCTTGTCTTCGATCTTTACCTTTACCTTTTCTTCTTTTTCTTCTTTCTTTTTCTTGTCCTCTTCTTTTTTTGCCATTGTATTCTCCTTTCAGGTTGTTAATAAAAAATTATAAAAGTGCTTTAAGACCCATATTATGAAAGAAATCTGCCAAATTTCTTTCGTTGTTTTTCCATTGCTTTCAATTCTTTATTTCCCGGTACAACAATTTTGGGATCAGGCTTAAAATCGAGTTTTCTACTCCGGCCGTTGTACTTGGCAGAACTGAGAATCAGGCGCATGGTATTTAGTCTGGCCAGATGTTTATCATCGGACTTAATAATATGCCATGATGTTTCTTTGGTGTGTGTTTTTTTCAGCATTACATATTTTTTTTCAGTGAATTCATCCCAGAGATCCTGGGCTTGCAGGTCTACCTCACTTAGTTTCCATTGCCGCAGTGGATCATTCTGCCGACGGGCAAAGCGATAGGCTTGTTCATCTTTGGAAACGGAAAAATAGAGTTTTAACAAAATGGTGGCCCCATCACCTGCAAAATTACTTTCGTAGCTGGAAATTTTTTTCATAAACCGCTTGTATTGCTTTAGAGTGCAAAATCCCATGACAGGTTCGACCATAGCCCTGTTGTACCAGCTGCGGTCAAAAAGCACTATTTCTCCAGCCCTTGGAAACTGTTCAATATATCGTTTGATATGAAGCTGAGTCTGCTGATCTTTTGACGGTTTACCAAGAGCCACTATACGATAATGTTTTTCATTCATATAGCGTGCAATACGACGAATTGTACCACCCTTGCCTGATGCATCCCGACCGTCACAGAGAATTATCATTTTTCGACCGGTTTTTTCTAAATGATGCTGCAGTTTTATAAGTTCAGCCTGATAAGGCTTAAGCTCTTCCTTGTTATAATATCTTTCCAGTGCTTTTTCGAGAATTTTATCTTTATCTTTACTTTTTAGAAGTTTCCTTATCTTTTTAATACTTTCACTAGGATCCCTGATACTTGATAATTTGCTTGCTATCCGGTCAAGAGCTGTTTTGATAATCGCTGAGACACGATTGCCAGCAAGAGCCTTTTTTGGAATAATAGATTTTTTTTTACTTTTTCCGCCTTTTTTTTTCCCCGTCATGGTATCCTCCAAAAACCAGTGTTACTCCGCCTTACGCTCACTAAATATAATGCTGAACAAATTGTATTAATTCAATGCTACTGGTTTGTGCAACCATTTTTTTTTATCAGCTACACGGCCGCACTTTTTACATACGAATTTCGGATTTCTGACGATATCACTTAATGTATCCAATTTTTTGTCTATATCATCTTTCTTCCATTTGCAGAGCATCTTCTCTTTTTTTGCCATTTTTTTCTCCAGTTCTAATTCAGTACAATTAACCCCTGGTCTTTCCAAAAGAAATCATTAACTTGTCCAAATAAATCACTCCACGCACTATCTTGTAGTTGCTTTGCACAATTAGTGGTATCCCACAGATGTCCTGCAATGTATAAGTATCCTGACTGGGAATTTCATATTTGAATTTAAGATAAGAAGATGCTTTTTGTCAAGTATGAAAAATAAAAGATTTAATACCATGGAAAAATTGATAGATAAGAACTTGCTTTTCGTCAAGGGAAGTATAAAACTGTATGAATATTTGCTATAATCACCAGTGGAATGATGTTGGCCTGGAGGGGTAAAGTAAAACCCCCTTTGATTGGGAATTTTAAGAATGGTGAATTCTAATATAAAAAAAATCAGCAGTGAAATTTTTTCAGCAATTGCTGAAAACTTTCCTGTTGTATCAGCCAGTGACGAGTTCTACTATTTCCCCCAGGTACGGCTTGCAAAACCTGTATGGGAGACCTGGGACAAGTTTTCTCCCGATTTTATCACACATTTTATAAAGAGATTGTACTCCTGGGAAAACAGACTGGATCAGCTTTTTTCCCATATATCTGCATCCAATAGCGCTGATAAGTCGGAACTGCTGCTCCTGAAAAAGCTGGTACATACCCTTCAGGAAAATTTGGAGAAGACAAGAACATGGGAAACACAACCCACATTTTATCTGATGATTGCCTCTCTTGGATTGGCAGAAGCCTTAAATTCAAAAAACCCTGATGCAGCTCATTGCCGGGCCAAATCTCTCCCAGGTTTTTTAGATCAGGCTGGACAAAATTTAAAGAGTGTGCCTAAGCTGTTTTGTGGCCTTGGTCTGGAAATGATTCAGGATACACAGGACTATTTCATGTCGCTGCTGTCCACTCTGCCAGAGCTTTCATCTGCCCTTGATGCCCTTATGCGGTTTAAACAAACTCTTGAATCTCTTAAGACATGGTCAAAGTCTGTTTTGCCCGAAGAGTTGCTGGATAGTATTGTTGAGAGCCACATAAACTGCGGCATGAATATTTCGGCAGTGAATACAATTTTAGATC
>CAXMTQ010000202.1:0-4422 GCA_964196205.1 uncultured Desulfobacula sp. | reverse complement strand
AAAGTGATGCCAGGGTCAGAGTCAGAGTGGATATCGAAGGATATATGGAGACCCGGAAAGACAACCTTAAACATTTAGCTTATAAAATGGCAGATAAGGCTAAAAAGACGGGACGCCCTGCAACCATTAACCAGATGAGTGCACAGGACAGGCGTATTGTACATATGGCATTAAAAGATGATAACAAAGTAAGAACCCAGAGCATGGGTGATGGATATTATAGAAGGCTTGTAATTTTTCCTAAAAAAAAGAACTCTTTTAAGGGTAAAAAACGGTCTAAAAGATAAAAGCATTATGGATGATACAATTGCCGCAATAGCAACTCCCCTTGGAAATGGCGGTATCGGTGTCATACGGATCTCCGGGGACAAGGCTTTTGATATCGCTTTAAAGCTTTTTTCAACAAAAAAATTAAAACCTGAACATCGTCCTGTCTTAGAATCTCACAGAGTCTATCACGGATATATTTTTGATTTAAAAAATAGAGATGTAATAGACGAGGTTTTACTGATCCCCATGCAGGGGCCTTCCTCTTATACAGCCCAGGATGTTATTGAAATCCAGGCCCATGCAGGAACCATCGTATTGAGAACTATTTTAGATGAGATTCTTTCCTGCGGTGCAAGACTTTCTGAACCAGGTGAGTTTACAAAAAGAGCATTTTTAAATGGTAGAATTGATCTGACCCAGGCAGAGGCTGTTGCAGATATAATCAATGCAAAATCTGTAAATGCTCTCAAATTTGCGGCATCCCAGAATCTTGGGGTGTTGAAAAATCAGATTAACGATTTAAGAGAACAGTTGATTCATCTACTGTCCCTCATTGAAGTCAATATCGATTTCCCTGAAGATGTTGAATATTTTGAATCTTCTCAAAAAGAGATTGAATTAATAGATGATATCATTGAAAAGTGTCAAAAATTTATTAAACAGCATGATGATGCCTGTTTTTTAAAAGATGGGATCAGGGTTACTATCTGTGGTGCACCCAATGTGGGAAAATCAAGTCTTATGAACAGGCTGCTTGAACAGGACAGATCCATTGTAACTGCTGTTCCCGGAACAACCAGAGATCCGGTTGAAGAGGGGTTTAATATTGATGGCATTCCCTTTGTGATTGCAGATACGGCAGGAATCCACCAGACCGATGATCTTGTGGAGATTATTGGTATAGAAAAGGCCAAAGATCATATCAGCAAATCAGATCTGGTGTTATACATGAAAGAGCCGGGAACTCAGTTCTCCAACAAGGAATTTGAAAAAATAGTAACTCCTGAAAATCAGGCTTATACAAAAGCTATTTTTGTAATTAATAAAATTGATCTTGAACAGGATGATCTGCCAGAGCTTTCAAAAAAATATCAACACATCCCGAAAATTAAAATTTCAGCCCTTTTAAACAGAGGAATTAAAGAGTTAAAACAAAAAATTGTTAATATCTGTAGTGCTGATCTGGATTTGGAAAAGTCATCAATAATTCCCAATTTAAGGCATAAGAAAGCGCTTAAAGAGGCTGTTGAAAGTCTCATGTCCGTGAAAGCCGGATTAAAGCAAGCTCTGGAGGATGAAATGCTTGCAATTGATATTAAAACCAGCATTGACTGCCTTGGAATAATCACAGGCGAAACAGCCTCTTTTGATATATTGGAGAATATCTTCAGTAACTTTTGTATTGGTAAATAAAGGATAAAATTATGGCATTAGATTTAAAAGAACACTTTGTTAAATATGAGGCATTGGTCCACATGGTGGATGGTGTGTTTGAGCGTGTAAAAAAAGAGTACCCCAAAGAGGTGTTCTGCAGAAAAAAATGCAGTGACTGCTGTTATGCTATTTTTGATCTGACACTCATAGAAGCCCTCTATCTGAATGATAAATTTTTAAAAAAATTTTCAGGCATAGAAAAAAACAGTCTGATTGAGATTGCAGACAAAACTGACCGGGTTTTGGTGAAAATGAAACGTAATGCCTATAGAGAAGTTAAAAACGGTGCAGAGCAACTTGAAATTGTAGCAAAAATGTCCCAGGAGAGAATCAGATGCCCCCTTCTTGGCAAAGATGACCTTTGTGTCATGTATGAGCATCGTCCCATTACCTGCAGGATTTATGGAATTCCTACATCCACTGCAGGTTCAAGCCATATATGCGGTAGAACAAACTTTAAGCAGGGTGAGCCCTATCCAACATTGAATATGGATAAAATTTACAGCCAGCTCCAGCTTCTTTCTGTTCAGTTGATTAAAGATATCAATTCTGAACAGATTAAAATGCATGAAATGCTGATTCCTGTTTCCATGGTCATGATAACCGAGTTTAATGAAGAGTATCTTGGAGTAAAAAAATAGTGGAGAATTTCAGCAGGGAAGAAATTGAAGAGAAGAAAAAGGCAATCTTTGATACCATGGGCAAACGGGGCCAGAAGAATATTCTTAAAAAAGGCTATGAAGATTGGGACCCTTTCCAGGAACCTAAAGACCCGATTGATATAAGAAAAGATAAAACCAAACGGACAAGCCAGGAGTTAATCCGGGAATTTTTATCAGGTATTGACCATGATGAATACTCAAACTCCTTTGCACAGGGAGCCTTTGAAATGTGCCTTGGCATTATTAATGAAGAAGAAAAGATCAAAGGCATGTATGAATTTGCCATGTTTTACAGTGATATTTTAAAAAAAGAGGGTCTTAAAAAATAGTCATCCCATAAATATGTATAAAATTTTAATCTGCCTTTTTTTGATTCATTTTTCCAGCACTCCTATCTATGGAAATATGTATTTCTGGACAGATGATAACGGTATCCGCCATTTCAGCAATATTGCACCTGCTCAAAACCAAAAGGTGGAAGAATTTCAAGAGAGCAACACTGTTTTTAAAGGTCATAAATTTAGAGTATTAAAGGTCTACGACGGAGATACCATAAAAGTTACAGGCCTTGATTTGACATTTAAAATTCGTCTTGTGGGAATTGACTGCCCTGAAACTGGATATGGAAATAAAGAAGATCAGCCTTTCAGCCAGAAAGCAAAAAAATATTTAAAAAATTTATTAGGCAATCAAAAGATAGCTATTAAAAGCTATGGCACAGGGGGCTATAACAGACAACTTGCCGAAGTTTTTGTGAATGGCAAAAATGCCAATCTTGAAATGATTAAAGCTGGATTAGCAGAAGTTTATAAAGGCAGTCGTCCCAAAAAGCTTGATTCAGAAACATATCTCAGGGAAGAATCAAGGGCAAAAAGAGCAAAAAAAGGAATGTGGACTCAGGAAAATTTTTACATCAGCCCCAGACAGTGGCGAAAAGGTCATCCCAGAAAATAAATCCTTCCAAAATATACTACAGGTTCAGATTTTAAATTTCAATCCAGCCATGAACATTGATGGCAGACTGAATTTTGATATGGTTTCTGGATTATATCCTTTGCCGGATGTAATTGCCTTTGCAGCAAGGATTCCACTCTTAACTGCAGGGCCGATTCCCTCACCCATATCAAGGGTGGCAAGACCAAGGGCATCTCCTGTTATAAATGAATTATCTTTATGACATGTTGGAAATTTTTTTCTTAAAGAATAGACATATCCTTTTGGTTTGATTTTAACATCAGGAATTTTACCTGTATTTTTTAATCTATTAATGAAACAGTTCCAATGTTCATTAATCGAGATGTTCTTCCTGTTCAATTTGTCAAGCTTTCCCCCTATACCAATATTGAGATAACCTCCTGCTTTTGGAACAAACCATGAATATCCGGGTAATCTGTTTTTAAAAAACCATAAATGACACTCTTTTACAGAATAGTCTGTTTTAAACTCCTTTTCCAGGGCAACAATCTGTCTGTCTATAAATTTATCAGCTCTGTTTTTAAAAAGATTTCTTGCAACGGGACAATTGGTCCCACCTGCTCCTACAATGAATTTTGCCCGGAACTTTTCATCCACTATAAATTGATTCTTCTCTTTTTCTATTTTTTTTACCCTCTGTTTAAAAATCTGAGCCCTGGATTTTTTTAAAAGCCAGTCATCAAATTCAACTCTTCGGATGGAATATTGACGTGTTTTTAAAGGAAGCTTGATACCGGATATATGAAAATATATTTTTTTAATGCAGATAATACCATGGGGATAATCATTGACAGAACATTTAAGATCTTTGAATACTTCAGGAGTTATCCAGCCGGCACACAGCTTAAGCCGCGGAAAATCTGCCTTGTCAAGTATTGCAGCATTAACACCCTGGAGGAGAAGTTCCCGGGCACAGGCTGCACCGGCAGGGCCGCCGCCAACAATAATAACATCAAAATCATACATACAATCAGCTTTTTCTGCACTCAGGAGCAGGTTGTCCTGTTTTGGTCATGACGATTTGCCACATCTGCAGTGTTCTTGCTCTGAAACCTCCGGCACAGGATAAAAGATAAAATTC
>CAXMTQ010000201.1:384-4487 GCA_964196205.1 uncultured Desulfobacula sp. | reverse complement strand
CCTATGCCACAGGAGTCGGACTTGTCATTTTCGGTTCCAGTGCTACTTGTAAGTTGGACTTTAGGGATAAGGATTCCCAGGGGTTTAACGCAATACTAAACAGAATGAAACAGTGGTTTAAAAACATAATTTAATATTTTTACAGGAGGTGGATATGACTTTTTCTTATTTAGAAAATGAAAATTCAGCAAAAATTAAAGTAATTGGTGTTGGCGGTGCTGGTGGTAATGCTGTGAACAACATGATTGATGCAAAACTAAAAGGTGTAAAATTTATTGTTGCCAACACTGATTTGCAGGCTCTTGATGCATCCAGAGCTGAAGTAAAAATTCAGATTGGGAAAGAGCTGACAGAGGGTCTTGGCGCAGGTGCTGATCCAGAAAAAGGCCGGGATGCTGCTTTGGAAACCATGGATGAACTGCGGGCAGCCCTGGAGGACAGTCACATGGTCTTTATTACAGCAGGATTTGGCGGTGGCACAGGAACTGGTGCTGCCCCTGTCATTGCAGAAATTTGTAAAGAGCTTGGAATCCTGACTGTTGCAGTTGCTTCAAAACCCTTCTCTTTTGAAGGGAAAAAAAGAGAAAAACAGGCTGCTAAGGGTCTTAAAAATCTTCATGGAACCACAGATACAGTTATTATAATTCCAAATGACAGACTCCGAGGAATTGCTCCTAAGGGTGCCAGAATGGTTGACATGTTCATTAAAGCAGACGAAATCCTGCATCACTCTGTAAAAGGAATCACTGATCTTATTATGATGCCGGGGCACGTCAATCTTGACTTTGCAGATGTAAAAACTACCATGCAAAAAGCTGGTAAAGCTTTGATGGGCATTGGTGTTGCTTCAGGAGAAAACCGTGCAGTTGAAGCTGCTGAAAGAGCTATTTCCCATCCTCTTCTTGAAGACATATCAATTTCAGGAGCAAAGGGTGTACTGATGAATATAACATCCAGCTCTGATCTTACCCTTGATGAGATGACAGAAGCATCTGATAGAATTTATCAGGAAGTTGGGGATGAAGCTGAGATTATCTGGGGTCAGACATTTGATGAGGATCTTGGTGATGAAATGAGAATTACTGTCATTGCCACAGGTATTGACTCTGGCGAGCCTGAAGAATCCAATAATATTCATCATTTTGACCCTGTAGCCCAACTGCCTGAACATCAACAACACAAAATTGTATCAAGGGCTGTAAAACAGACAACAGAACCGATCGCCCGTGGACATGTAAGAACTCCAACACCGGAGGAACTTGCAAACTGGAATGACTTTGACAACCCTGTCATCATGACACACAAAAAAGTTGTCGGAGATGAGGGTATGACAAATGATTACGCTGCAATGGCATTTGATAACGATGATCTGGAGGTACCGACATTTCTTAGACGAAAAGCGGATTGAGATTTGAGTTGTGAGATAGGAATGAATGGTAAATTATGAATGAAAAAAAGGTTTAAACCGGGCCTGAATTATGGTTTGAAAAACAGTGTTGAAACAGGAGCCATAATTAAAAAAGGCAAAGGTTTGATAAAAACTGCCCTTGTCTATCCCAACACTTATAGGGCGGGTATGTCAAGCCTTGGTTTTCAAACAGTTTATAAGCTTGCAAACAAAATTGAGTTTGTATCATGCCAGCGGGTTTTTTGGTCCAGGCAAAAAAAGGATACCAAATGCCCAGAAAGTATTGAAACCGGGTTAAGACTTGATCTTTTTGATATAATCATGTTTTCAATTTCATTTGAAAACGATTTTTTAAACCTTGTTCAACTCCTTACCAGGACAGGCATCCCTCTGCGATCATCTGATCGAAACCACATCCACCCCCTGGTGGTTGCAGGGGGAGTCGCCTGCTTTTTAAATCCAGAGCCCATAGCTCCCTTTATTGATTGTTTTCTCCTTGGTGAAGCTGAAAATCTTTTAGAACCTTTCTTTAATGAATTTTTAAAAAAAGCTGATAAGAAATCTTTTTTAAAAAACCTTGAAAAAAAAATCCCAGGTTCATACACTCCTCTCTATACCCATAAAAAAACATTGCCAGTCAAGGTGCAATATCTTGAAAATCTTCAAACAATAACAAGCTGCACAACTGTTCTTACTGCTGATACAGCTTTTAAAGATACATTTCTTATTGAAATCCTTAAAGGGTGTCCCCATGGATGCAGGTTCTGCAGTGCAGGGTTTATTTACCGCCCCCCGAGAATTTATCCCAAAAAAAATATCTTTGCTGCAATTGATCAAGCTGCAAAAAAGACAGATAAAATAGGATTTGTCAGTTCAGCCATTGCAGATCACCCTGATATTATGGCCATTTGTGATTATGGTTTAAAACACAAATTTAAATTATCCTTTTCATCCCTGAGAGCTGATAAATTAGATAATAAATTTATCCTTGCACTTTCAAATTCAAAAATCAAAACAGCAACCCTTGCCCCTGAGGCCGGATCAAAAAGGATGCGCCGAATTATCAATAAACACATTAATGAAAAAGATATAATTCTGGGAGTAAGAAAGCTTGTTAATGCCAGTATCATGAATATAAAACTATATTTCATGATAGGGCTTCCCTTTGAAGAGATTCAGGATGTGCATGATATTGTTGAGTTAACAAAAAAAATTAAAACTGTTTTTCTTGAGGAGTCAAAAAAAAACGGAAAAATCGGCACCATTACATTGAGTATCAACCCTTTTATCCCTAAACCATCTACTCCGTTTCAATGGGCTGCCATGGAGGAAGAAACCATATTAAAAAAAAAGGTGAATATAATCAAACAGGGGTTAAAAAAAATTGCCAATATAAATATAAATATTGAATCACTGAAAAAAGCTAAAATCCATGCTCTTTTGTCCCGTGGTGACCAAAAGACAGCTGACATAATCGAATCTGCTCTCAAAGAAGGATGGACGTCAGCCATAAGAAAAAACAGAGAATATTGTCACTCAATTATCTATAATGAAAAGGGTGTGGATGATACCCTGCCATGGGATTTTCTTGACAATCGTGTGAAAAAAAAATTTCTTGTCAGAGAATTTATTAAAGCAAAACAGGAAAAACAATCTGCACCCTGCCCCATGATTGATTGTAAAATCTGCAAAACCTGTATTTAGCCATCAAGTCAAAAAGACTTGAACACCTTGTTTGTCCTTCCACCTCTCTTCTGCATTACGTCAAAGCTCACATATTTAGTCACTGAATATTTGGTATAATGATCACCCTGGAACGGATCCTGATAAATTTTTTATGGCATAAAGCCGGATTTAGTCAACTTTGATTCGGCTGCTGACACATGCATGACAGCTTCCTGACCTCAACCGTGCTGCATCTGAAAGTGATATAATGCCTGAAATCGGCTGATGTTTTTTGGGAACAACAAACAGACGGTGTAAATCTTTTAAAATCATTGATTTAATAGCGCTTTCCACTGGAGCCTCTTGATGGCAGAGCGCCACAGGCGAGGACATAATGCTGCCGGCAGGAGTATTTAAATCAAAGCCATGCCTGTAGCAGATAATAATATCTGTTTTTGAAATAACCCCTTTTGGATAGTTTTGGCTGTCTGCAACAAGAATAGCACCGACTCTTGAGGCAGAAATAGTTTCCACAACAGATTCAAGTGTATCCTCTTCCCTGCAGGATTCAACATTTTTTGTCATAATTTCAAAAACTTTATATCTTTTGACCTTCTCTTGTAAAGTTTCACCTATTTTATTAAAAAGCCCCTGATCACATTTGCTGCAATAGTGATAAAGCAGGCCCACAATATCTGGATATGCTATTGCGCCAACAGCATGTTGTACATCTTCTTTTAATGCATAAAGCCTGTAAATATTATTGGTTCTCATGGTGTTTAACGCAGAATCAAGCGTTTCATCGGTTGAGCAGAAAAGAGGAGGTGAGTTCATTATCATTTCAATTGGGCTTGACAAAGGTAATCCTGCATACCAGGCACCCATTATATCAGTTTTTGAGACAACTCCCAAAGGTCTCTTCCCATCCTCACCTATAAGGAGAGCATTAATTTTATATTTGATTAAATATTGGGTACAGCAGTCAATGGTGTCTTCAGGTTGCAGTACAATCAACTGTTTTCTCATGGCA
>CAXMTQ010000201.1:0-374 GCA_964196205.1 uncultured Desulfobacula sp. | reverse complement strand
CCCATGATCATACCCTTTCAATAAGATGATTAAAAAGGTCTGAGATATAGACAATTCCGATGGCTTCATCATTAAAAACAACTGGCAGTCTTCGAATATGCTTTTTTATCATGATATCCAGAATCATCATTAAATGCATGTCAGGGGTAATGGATATTATTTTTGGTGTCATGATATCGCCCACAAGAAGGTTCTTCAATTTACCGGCTGTACTCTCAATGATCCCTTCTATTTCAATATCACTGATATTACCCCATATTTTAACATGCTTGGGCAGAAGAAACAGGAGGATATCATACATTGAGAGTATACCCACTATTGAATCCTGCTCATTGATTACCATAATTCCAAAAATTGTCTCCTTGTCTGATTTT
>CAXMTQ010000200.1:0-4497 GCA_964196205.1 uncultured Desulfobacula sp. | reverse complement strand
AGGGTCACTCAAGAGATGCTCAAGCTTGATAAATCTTTCTTCAATACCTTTTAATTTTGCTATCATAGTTTTATAAACTTCAAAAGGAACTTTTTATGAAAATCCTTTTCGACAGGTTGTGACACAACCTGTCGAACAAGGAGTTATAGATTGTGTCAGATAAGTTTGGTTGCATCAAAGCCGGCATATTTCTTTTTGAAACGGTCGATTCTCCCGGCAGAGTCAACCAGTTTTTGCTTTCCGGTAAAAAAAGGGTGACACTTGGAACAGATTTCAACTTTAATATTTTCTTTAGTTGAGCCGACTTCAAAAGTAGCACCACACGCACAGGATGCAGTAGATTGAATGTATTTTGGATGTATTTCTTTTTTCATTTGTCTTAAAACTCCTTTATATATCTTATTCAAAGATCTTATTTAGTGCCCGACTGAAAAACACTAATTTGCCCAATTACGTCGTTGGTAAAAAATTTTAATCCTCAAAATACTATTTGTATGTCTGTGGTTAAAATTTTTTACCGCCTTGTACTTGAACAAATTATCAAATTTCAGTTCAGGCACTATTTATGAATTCATTAAATCAATAAACTCTTTATTATTCTTTGTTCCTTCCATTTTTTCAAGTAAAAACTGCATACTGTCAACAGAATTCAAACTTGACAACAGTTTTCTTAAAATCCAGACACGATTCAAAACAATTGGATCAAGCAGCAATTCCTCTTTTCTGGTACCTGATTTATTCATATCAATGGCAGGAAAGATTCTTTTATCCGATAATTTTCTGTCAAGGACAAGCTCCATATTACCCGTGCCCTTAAACTCTTCAAAAATGACTTCATCCATACGACTCCCGGTATCAATAAGAGCTGTTGCAATGATAGTCAAACTGCCTCCGTCTTCAATGTTTCTTGCTGCACCGAAAAATCTTTTAGGTCTTTGAAGGGCATTGGAATCCACACCACCGGACAAAATTTTGCCAGAAGGAGGCATTACTGAATTGTAAGCTCTTGCAAGTCTTGTAATGCTGTCAAGCAGGATAACAACATCATGACCCTGCTCTACAATCCTTTTTGCCTTTGCAATAACCATCTCTGCCACCTGGACATGACGTTCTGAAGGTTCATCAAAGGTTGAACTTACAACTTCAGCATTTACAGAACGTGCCATATCAGTTACTTCTTCAGGGCGCTCATCAATAAGGAGAATTATTGGGACAATATCTTTATTAGCTTTAACCATACTGTTGGCAATATTCTGCAAAAGCATTGTTTTTCCAGCTTTTGGCGGTGAAACAATCAATCCGCGCTGGCCAAAGCCAATGGGCGACATCAAATCTATCACCCGCATTGAATAATTATCAGATTCAGCTTCAAGTTCCATTTTTTGTTCAGGATAAAGAGGTAACAGGTTATCAAAAAGTATTGTTTCTGACGCATTTTCAGGGTTTTGAAAATTAACAGCTTCAACTTTAAGTAATGCAAGATAACGTTCAGAATCTTTAGGCTGCCGAACCTGACCGGAAACCGTATCACCGGTTCTCAGATTAAACCTTCTGATTTGAGAAGGGGAAACATAAATATCATCGGGTCCTGGAAGATAATTATACCCGGCAGCCCTTAAAAATCCAAACCCATCCGGAAGAATTTCAAGGGTGCCCTCACCATAAACCTGACCATTCTCTTCAATGTTTGCCTGGAGTAAAGCAAAAATCAAATCCTGCTTTTTAATTCCTCCGATACCTTCAATTTTGTATTTTTTAGCAAGCTTGGTCAGCTCACTTATCTTCATCTTATTTAATTCTACAAGATCCATCCATTCTCCCGAATTTTAGTTTATATTTTTTTTTTAGGTAAACTTAAGTTTTGCGGTACGCCTTTTTGAAATCTGAAAGCCAAAATGACATGGAAAAAACAAGGGTTTGAGTTTATGTATTTAATGTTACATAAATTAAGATAAAAACCTTAAGTTGTCAAGAATTCTTTTTGGATTTTATCAAAGAGACACGCTACAGATCCAAACAGTTCTGATTTATCTCCTTTATTAATGATAACATGATCAGCCATTGATATTTTATCCTGCTGGGACATCTGAAGGTCAAGCATTTTTAAAGCATCTTTTTTTTTAACACTGTCCCTTTTACAAATTCTTTCAACAAGATCCCTATCTTCTGATAGAACGGTTATGGTTGTATCAAAATACGCTTTCAAACCACATTCAAATAACAAGGGCACTTCAACAGCAACAGCTTTTTTCCCCTTATACTCAGCATTTTCCATCTGAAAAACCATCTCTCTGTTAATGAGAGGATGTAAAATACTTTCCATCTTTTTTCGTAATTCTGGATTGTCAATAATAATACTTCTAAGTCCTGCTCTGTCAAGAATGCCCTGTTTATTGACGACTTTTTGCCCAAAAAGTGCAACAACCTTTTCAAACCCTGTTGTTCCGGGTTCAACAACCTGCCTTGCAATCACATCACAATCCAGTGTGACCAGCCCGATTGTTTTAAAACAGTTACATACAAGACTTTTTCCTGAACCAGCAGAGCCTGTAACAGCGATTTTTAAAATTTTTAAATCATCCTTCATAAAAATTGACTATAATACGGTTTCATGATAATTTTCAAGTTTGTTCAAAAAAATTAATAATTGAAAGGATTTTACACAGTGGAAAGAACATTATCAATAATCAAACCAGATGGCGTTGGGAAAAACGTAATTGGTGAAGTGATCAAACGATTTGAAACCGACGGCATTAAAATTGCCGCTATGAAAATGATCCATCTGACAAAAACCCAGGCACAAGGATTTTATGCTGTTCATAAAGAGCGCCCGTTTTTTAACAGTTTGACAGATTTCATGACTTCAGGACCAATTGTGGTCATAGTGCTTGAAGGTGAAGATGTGATTGCAAGAAACAGAAAACTCATGGGAGCCACAAATTTTGAAGAGGCAGAAACCGGCACAATAAGAAAAGATTATGCAACCAATATTGAAAAAAATGTTGTCCATGGTTCTGATGCACCTGAAACAGCAGCTTTTGAAATCGGATATTTTTTCAATGATCTTGAGATTCAGAAAAGATAACCTCATGTGTTTAAAACAAGCAAAACCGCTGTCCAGATACTACTGCAGCGGTTTTGTATCAAAAAACCCACCTGTTTTATAACCATCAATATCAATACTGGTCTTAACAAAACCTAATTTTAAAAACTGCAGTGATACCTTCTGCCTGATATTACTATCCAACAATCTGTCAATCTGTCCAGGATCAACCTCAATTCTTGCTGTTTTTCCACAGCATCTCACCCTTATATGTGCAAACCCCAGATCCCTTAAAAAATTTTCTGCCCTTTCCACCATGTCAAGTTTTTCCAAAGTTATTTTTTCATTATATGCAATTCTAGTTGCAAAACAGGATTGGGAGGGTTTATTCCATGTTACAAGTCCCATCTGCTTAGAATATATTCTGACATCCTTTTTTGAAAAACCTGCATCAACAAGAGGAGAAATAAACCCAAGTTCTTCTGCAGCTTTTAATCCAGGTCGAAAATCATTTAAATCATCAAGATTAGCCCCATGAACCAGAGTGTCAATCCCATGTTCTTTTGCAGCATCCCTTATCATGGAAAATATCTGTTGTTTACAAAAATAGCAGCGTTCTTGAGTATTACAAACAATATTCTCACTTTTTAAAATATCAACATCAAGACAAATATGTTGAACCCCGAGTGAGCAAGCAATCTTCTTAGCAAAATCAATTTCCATTTCAGATACAAATTGTGATGCAATAGTAAAGGCAATAAATTTTTCCGGCTTTATCTTTTTGGCTAATGCAAGAAGCAGAGTGCTGTCAGTACCCCCTGAAAAAGCCAGTGCAAAGGAGGATAATTCAGTTAACCTTTTTTCAAGGTTTTTAAGCTTTCCCAATAATCTAATAACCTTTTTTAATGGGTATAAATTTCAAACTTGGTTTCAGAATTGGTAAGATTGTCAATCCGTTCTTGAAACACTCTTCTCTCTTTACTCACAAGCCATTTAGACCAATTATCAACATGCTGCCATTTACTGATAATAAGAAATTCTCCTTCCACATCAATTCTTTTTAAGGTCTCGCTCCGATATAGCCTTCCTGTGTCAAAGCAGCTTTCCTCATTTCACTGTACAACTCTTCCATCTGTATTTCGTTTTCAGGGGAAACCACTCTTTTAATTAACACAGTTACAGCCATCAATATCTCCCATGGATTTAATAGTTATAAAAAGAATACTTATTATTACCCTATATAACATATTTCAACGGGGTTTAACAAATTTTAAGCATAGATATTTCTTGACTAAACAAATGCCCTGATGTATAGAATCCAATCACTGTTTTTCTGGGTGATCGTCCAACGGCAGGACTACGGACTCTGACTCCGTCAATTAAGGTTCGAATCCTTATCACCCAGCCATTTAATGACAAGGGTTTTCAGCTTTTTGGTTGAAAACCTTTTTTGT
>CAXMTQ010000199.1:0-4501 GCA_964196205.1 uncultured Desulfobacula sp. | reverse complement strand
TTCTTCAAAAAAAGATGGAATGGTAATAGGAATTGATGCTGCTGGCAAAATGATTGAAGGAGCCGTTAAAAAAAGGGAAAGTGACACATGTTCGTTTAAGGTAGCTGCTGCAGAAAATCTTCCGTTTGAAAATGAATCATTTGATTCGATCGTCTCCACGCTCTTTTTCCACCATATACAGCTTGACCTGAAAAAGAAAGCATTTGCCGAGGCGTTTCGGGTTTTAAAACCCGGAGGCAAACTGGTTGTTTCTGACATGCATATCCCGGAGACAATAATGGGTTCACTTATCGCCCACGCCTCTCGATGGTTGTTATTTCAGCCCCAGATTGGGGAAAATATCAGAGGAGTGCTGCCGTCAGTTATTGAAGGAGCTGGCTTTGCAAAACCTCGTCTGATCAAAACCTATTTAGGATACATCACTTTGTTTTTAAGTGAAAAACCCATAATGAAAGAAGCATAAATTTTTATGGAGAACTGCAAAACAGCATTTGCCGGTTCAGAGATGCAAGATTTTTCTTATCTTTTACAAGATGAATTAAAAGAAGGCTTGACGCTCTACTGGAACAGTGCAAATGAAATCCTGGATACAAGCAGAGTTAAACTTAATAAGCCTTCTGAAAATTATTTTTCTCTGGAAAATAATTTTTTCTCGGCTCTGTTTCTCTACTCGTATCTCAGGGCAGGGTTTTCAAAATCAAAAAGAATTCTTTTCACTGCGATTAATCAATGTTTAAGGGGTATGGTTACTGGCTGTGATAATATCCTTGACAATGAATATAAGAAAACGCTTGATACTGATTTACCCGTAAATGCATCAAAGTTCCGCTCTATCCTGGACATCATGGTTTCAGACCGCATCCTTATCACAATTATGCATAAAGGATATCAAAAAGGACAATTTTCTTTTGATCATATTTTGCAAGCGAATACAGCATCCCTTAATGCATTGCTGCAAAGCGGTGTTCAAGAAGCATCCGAAGAGAAAGGTGCCGGCAAAATTCTGAAACCTGAAGATATTTTATACAAAGTCCATCCTTTGAAAACAGGAATGCTTTTCCAGGCACCATGGGTAATACCAGAGTTAATAGAAAACAAAAATTTGCAATTTATTTCTGAAATAAAAAAGGGTTTATTTCAAATCGGCATGGGTTGCCAGATCCTCGATGATATGGTTGATCTTTCAATGGATGCCCAAATGAATCGTCACAATTATGTCGTATCTCTCATCAGTCATGGGAAAAATCTTTCGGAACAAAAAATATTTGAGAAGTATTTGTCCAGCGACTGCCATAATAATTATGATCTTGATTTTCTAAATAATTTTCCAGATGCAAGAAGGGCTTCAAGAAAAAAAGCACTTTCCCTACTTCAAGATGGAACTGGAATGCTTTTTGATGAAAAGCACAAATTCATGATTCCCTATTCGATTAATTTTTTGATCAAAAGGATCGGTGCACACCATTTTTTTAAATCATGAGAGAATAATTACAATATGACCCCGGCTTTTTGGATAAAAACAGCTTTATTGTTCCTCTTTCGTTCTAAACGCGCGACTCTGGCTCTGGGGTTGATGATTTTTTTTGCCGTAGGAATATTGGTCTTTATTAGTTCGATCGCAGTTGGGATAAATGACAGCATGATACTCAATTCAACCGGTTTGTATTCGGGGCAGATTACAGGGACACGTATTCCTGATACGGTTACCAGGCAAACCTTTTTCGTCGACGGCGTTTCAAATGTTCTTCAGCGATTTCAAGTTCCAGGCATCCTTCATCATCGTGGAAGGAACCAAATGCTTACCCTTATTGCAGTTGATCCGGATCAGGAATTAAAAAGCACATCTCTGTGGAAAAAAATAATCAAGGGTAAATATATTAAAGACAATAAGTTTGAAATATTGATAAGCCATGATACTGCAAAACAATTTGACATTAATCCCGGAGAAAAAGTCATTTTCAACTCTGATTCATCCGCTTATCCACTCATTGTTGCTGGAATCTATAAGACGGGGATCAATCGATTTGACAGCGGGATTGCTTTTTGTCCGATTTCCATACTTTCTGATCAGCCTGAAAAGTGGGATTGTGCTGTTTTTTTAACCCCTGGGACTGACACCAATACAATTATTGCATCCTATATCCAAAAAGGGTTGAATTTACCTACTCTAAAAACCTGGGAAGATCTAATGCCTGATCTAACACAGTTAATTGAGTTGAACCGGATATCCATGGGATTCGTCATGGTTCTTGTGCTTGGGGTGGTCTCCTTTGGAACTGCCTGTGCCTTTGCTATTTTTATCATCAGCAATATTAGAGAATATGGAATAATGAAAGCAATGGGAGTAACACCGTCAGAGACGGTCATGCTGATCTTTTCTGAAGTGATTTTATTGAATATAATCGCATCATTTGCCGGAACACTGGCAGGGCTCACAGCTGTTTTACTTGCCGCGAAAACAGGGATTGATCTTTCAAGCTTTACATCACATAATCAGTATTTTGCCGTATCCGGTTTGATAATTCCCAGACTGACTCCATTTTTATTCTTTTTACCATCATTTCTAACTTTATCCTTTTGTCTTTTAGCTGCAGTCTGGCCTGCAATGATTGTTAAAAGGCAAAGAAGTTCTGATATTTTGAGAAGCATATAAAAATGATAGAAGCTTTCAATATTTCAAAGAGTTTTGGTTCTGGTTCCGAAAATGTTCAGGTATTATCCGATATCTCTTTCAAACTTGAAAAAGGTAAAATGCTTACAATTATTGGAAAATCCGGATCAGGAAAAAGCACTCTGTTAAATTGTCTTGGTGGGCTTGATATCCCGGATAGCGGCCGAATCAATTGTTTTGGAATAGACATCAATTCTCTTTCTGAAAAAAACGGTGTCTTTTTCAGCGTAAAAACTTAGGTTTCATTTTTCAATCCAACAACCTTCTTTCTTATCTTACTGTGTTTGAAAACATTGTTTTTCCTCTTTTCTTAAATGGTTATGGAAAACGAGACAGGGGGAAACGAGTGTCAGAGCTGCTTGAAATGCTTTCGTTAGAACAGTTTGCTAAGACGATGCCCCATGAACTTTCTGGCGGGCAGGCTCAGCGAGTCGCCTTTGCAAGAGCCATTGCACATTCTCCTAAACTGATTCTTGCAGATGAGCCAACAGCAAGCCTTGATACTCAAACGGGCTTAAATTTGATAAAACTTATGTACAGGGTTGGGATAGAACACAACAGCACCATTATTGTTTCAACCCATGACAATGAAATTATAAAATATGCTGATAGAACCCTTAACCTTACCGATGGTAGAATTACAGGAGCGTAAAATGAAAAAATGGTATAAAGAAGCTCTTTTGATTGGAGCAACCCTGTTTTTTTTAGGATGTGGACATATGGCTTATCTGGGTGTGCATGGCAAGTCCATCAGATTATATCCTGATATACATGAATCTGTTGAAAAAGACGCTCAATGTCTTGAATGTCATCATCCAGATAATCCGGAAGGGCCCGTCAGCCCTCATCCAGAGTTTACCGGTTGTATCAAATGTCATAATGATTAGATGGCTAAAAAAGTATAATAGCAGGGTGCTCCTCTCTCGATGTTGCAGATACTCAGTAAAGCCACGTTTAGATAAAAATTATTGGGGAAAATGGTTGTTTTTTAGATAGTAAAAGCGAGTCCTTTGTCTGAGAAGGCTGAGTACTGTAACGTGTAGTCCTGATTTTGATAAATTTCAAAAGTTATACTTACTTGCATGCTTGGCATCAGCTATTAAGGAAGATAGCAAAATGAGCAGAATGAACCACCCCTGGAAAATGGGAACACTTGAAATAAAAAACCGTCTAGTACGCAGTGCCACAGATGAAGGATTTGCAACCCCGGAAGGTGCTCCCACCCAGAGGCTGATAGATATCGACTCAGAATTGGCCAGGGGAGGAGTTGGTCTGATCATAGCCGGTGCAGCCCATATCAGTCTTGAAGGTAAATGGGGTAATAATGGCACCGGAATGGACCATGATAATCTTATCAAGCCGTTAAAACGATTATGCAAGGCAACCCACGAGGCTGGCGGCACCCTCGCAGCCCAACTATTGCATTGTGGTGCCACCGTAAATCCGGCCACTCTGTCGAAAAGAGGAGCACTTCTCGGTCCTTCTGCCATGATTGATCCCCTATTCGATCACCCCGTGGAGGAGTTGACTCAAGATCATATCCTGAAGATTGTGGATGATTATGCCAAGGCTGCATCAAGGGCTAAAAAAGCAGGATTTGATGCGATTCAAATCCACAGTGCCCACGGATATCTGATAAACCAGTTTTTAAGCCCATCCAGGAATTTTCGGAAAGACCAATACGGCGGTTCACTTGAAAACCGCACCCGATTGCTCTGCCAGGTATATGAATCAATTAGGGGTGCTGTGGGCACGGATTTTCCTCTGTTTGTTAAAATAAGCGCCTATGACGGATTTCCCGGTGGTGTGGAGCCATATGAGGCGGCCCAT